>CAJOFI010000001.1:0-3679 GCA_905233595.1 uncultured Oscillospiraceae bacterium
GCCGATGCCGGACATGGCGATGATGTTGCCCGCGCCCGCCTCGGTGACGGGGACGCGGCTGAGCCCCTCAAACTGGTAGAGGGATACGGCCTTGGCCTTCATCGCCGGCTCGTCCGGGTTGTGGTAGTTGCAGACCTCGATCTCCTGGTTCTGCTGGATCACACCGCGCTCGATGCGCCCGATGGCGATGCGCCCGACGTACTCGTTGTAATCCAGGCTGCTCACCAGCATCTGGAAGGGCGCCTCGGTATCCATCTCCGGCGCGGGGATGTATTCGAGAATGGTCTCGAACAGGGGCTTCAGGTCGGTGCCCACGGCGTCGGGGGAATAGCTCGCCGTGCCGTTTCTGCCGGAGCAGAAGAGCATCGGGGAGTCAAGCTGCTCGTCGGTGGCGTCGAGATCCATCAGCAGCTCCAGCACCTCGTCAATGACCTCGTGGATGCGCTGGTCGGGGCGGTCGATCTTGTTGACGACGACGATTACGCGGTGCCCCAGCTCAAGCGCGCGGCTCAGAACGAAGCGGGTCTGGGGCATGGGCCCCTCCGCCGCGTCCACCAGCAGAATGACGCCGTTGACCATTTTCAGAATGCGCTCCACCTCGCCGCCGAAGTCGGCGTGACCCGGGGTGTCCACGATGTTGATCTTCGTATCGCCGTACCAGACGGCGGTGTTCTTGGCCATGATGGTGATGCCGCGCTCGCGCTCAAGGTCGTTGGAGTCCATGACGCGATCCACGACCTCCTGGTTTTCCCGGTACACGCCCGACTGCTTGAGCAGCTCGTCCACCAGCGTGGTCTTGCCGTGGTCAACGTGGGCGATGATGGCGACGTTTCTCAGTTTGTCCATAGATAAAGCTCCCTTTGCGAAAACGCTTGATTTTCTACATTATTTCAACACAAACTGGAATTTTAACACCATGTCGCGTAAATTGCAATAGTATTTGCAACAATTCAATATGAACAATTAAATCCCGCGCTAAATGGAGGACTCCCGTACAATCAGTACGGGAGTCCTGTCGGTAATTGAGCGCATTTACCGAGAATTTTTATTTATTATATACCTTTGCACAATGCCATCCATAGGCGAAAATTGCCACAGACAAAAGCAAATAAATCCACGCCCAGACATTTAAGGAAATAAGCTCCCTCTGTGCGACAGCTATGGCGATCGTAGTAAAACCAGCAGAAATCAAACCCGTCGTTGCCGACTGGGCATACATATTATCTTTATCATTGAAGAAGATCAGAAGCATGGTCACGATTTGTAAAACAAGGCAGCCCATTAGACATATGGCAATAAAGGGAGCAGCCCCTAATTCCGCTCCGGACAAGGAAAGACTATCCGAGTAAGATCGGAAATCGCTATATGTTTGGATCATTTTGATCGCCGAAAACGACCCCTGCCCTGTCAGAAAGTCAAGAGCGGCTACCCGAAACCATTTCATTAGCAGGACAAGGACCGACAAAGCCGCAGAGCAGAATAATACGATTCGCTCTTTTGTCCAAGATGTTTTGCCGCTACTGTTTGAAGAAGTCATTACTCACATCTCCCATTATTAGTTTGCACTTATATAGGTGCAAACTTATTAAAACACATGTCTACAATAAAGTCAAGACTTTTTTGTTCTTATACAGGTGCAAGGAGATGAGCAATATGAACCCTCAAATTGAAAAGCAAGTTGGACAAAATATCCGATTTCTTCGTGAGCGGGGAAAGATGACGCAGGAGCAGTTAGCGGCAAAGCTGCAGATCGCCGGGTGTGATGTGACGAGAAGCGCCGTTGCCAAGATCGAAGTAGGGCAGCGGCATCTCTATCCGGACGAGATCATTCAGATCAAGCAAATACTGAACGTCAGCTATGAGGAGATTTTTCAAATTTGACAGCCTTGCATCTTAGCCTTTCTCATGCTACAATCTCCCCCAGAAACAGAAAGGAACATCACCTATGAGCTTTCACTTTTTCGCCTACATCTCCCGCATGCGCTACATCGGGCGCTGGAGCCTGATGCGCAACGCCCTTCCCGAGAACATTCAGGAGCACAGCCACATGGTCGCGGTGCTCGCCCACGCGCTGGGCGTCATCCGGCGGGACGTGTACGGCGTCCCCTGCGACCCGAACGCGGCGGCGGCGGTCGCGCTCTACCACGACGCGAGCGAGATTTTGACCGGCGACCTGCCGACGCCCATCAAGTACCACAGCCGCAAGATCCGCGAGGCCTATCAGCGGGTGGAGAACCTCGCCTGCAGCAAGCTCTTGGCGACGATCCCGGGGAAGCTGCGCCCCGCCTATGAGGATCTGCTGCTGGGCGAGAGCGCGAAGGAGCTGCACGATCTCGTCAAGGCTGCCGACAAGCTCTCGGCCTACATCAAGTGCGTCGAGGAGCGCAAGACCGGTAACAACGAATTTCTTTCCGCCGAGAAGCAGACCCGCGCCGCGCTGGAGGAATGCGACATGCCGGAGGTCGGGTATTTTTTGGAACACTTCATGCCGTCCTTTGAGCTGAATCTGGACGAGCTGGGAACGATTGAGGAGTAAACGATGGAAAACACCAAGCTGGAACGCATCAACGAGCTTGCGCGCCTCGCCAAAGAGCGCGCGCTGACGGAAGAAGAACTCGCCGAGCGCGACGCGCTGCGCAAGGAGTACATAGCCGAATGGCGGCAAGGCGCTATCGCCGTGCTGGAGAACACCTACGTCGTGACCCCGGACGGGAAGAAGCACAAGCTGCAAAGGAGGATGTGAAAAACGCGGTTTTTCACATCCTCCGGTTTCGGGTTTTGAGGAAAACGTTGGAAATGGAATACTTTCAGAACATCTGGATGCTTCCTCTATAACAGCAAAGCTTCCTCATTTACGGTGCTTTAGGGCTGTGAAGAGAGTCGGCAGCGCTTCGCCTGCCCAGGCGACGGCGCGGAAGCTTGGGAGGATCAGCGCGGGGCTGCCCGTTTGCAGCACGGCGCAGAGCGCCCTGACCGGAAGCCCCCCGGCGCAGCCGCGAAGGCGGCGGCGCACCCGCTCGTTCTGCGCGATCTCGCGGGCAAAATCGCGCTTCTGCGCCGCCGTCAGCGGGCAGGAGGGCGCGTAGAGCACCGTGAGGCAGGAAAACACGCTCTTTGCGAACATATAGCGAAAGTCCCGCTCGTCCTGCACGGAAAGGGCGCGGCACGTTGCCTCCAGCCGTCTGTCGATCTCCAGGCAGACGGCGAATTTTTTGTCGTACCAGCTTGAGATCAGGCTCTCGCCCTCGTGCATGATATAGCGGTAGAGGCACTCGTGCAGCACCGCGACGCGCTCCGCCCGCTCCAGGCAGTCGAAGACGAAGAGGCGATCCTCACCCCAGCGGTAGTCGGGAAAGCGGATGCGCCCGGCGCGGATGGCGTCGGCGGAGAAGAGCTTGCCCCAGACCTGGTTTAAGAGGTTTGCCTTGTAGAGCCTGCCCAGCGCCGCGCCCAGCGTCTGCCGCGTGAGCGTCTCGTCCGGCTCGCAGTAGTCCCGCCTTGTCCCACCGGCCTCCACGATGGTATAGCCGAAGATCACAAGCTCCGCCCCCGCTTCGGCTGCCGCGATCGCCTTCTCCGCCGCGTCGGGCAGCAGCTCGTCGTCCGCGTCGAGGAACATGACGTAGCGCGCGTCCGCTTCCAGCCGCTCCAGGGCGAAGTTCCGCGCCTTCGCGGGGCC
>CAJOFI010000001.1:3726-19830 GCA_905233595.1 uncultured Oscillospiraceae bacterium
GTCGTCCACCACCACGAGGCGCAGGTCGCGGAAGCTCTGACCGAGCACGCTGCGCACCGAGCGCTCGAGATAGCGCGCGGCGTTGTAGGCGGGCATGATCAGCGTCAGGGTGCTCATGCTCTCTCCTCCTCCCGGCTCACGCGGTAAACCTCCGCGAGAAAATCGTGCATCGGCATCAGCGCCTCGTAGGTCTCCGCCAGAACGCGGGGCAGCTCCGGGCTCAGAAGCAGACCGTCGTAGTCCGCGCGCAGCTCCATCGTCACGTACTTGCGGTTGTACCAGCGATTGAGCGCCTCGCCCCTGTCCGCCTTGGGGCGCTTGTACGCCTCGCCGAGCAGGCGCAGACCGGGCACGGCCTCCACCTCTTTCGCAAGACGCTCGAAGCGGGCGGGGTTTGCGTCGATGGCGCGGCGGTACTGCTCCATCATCGCCGTGCGCCAGCTCCAGAAGCCCAGACCGTAGCTGCCGCCCGCCGCCCCGACCTCGAACCAGAAGCTGGGGCCTTCGTTTTTGTCCTCGGTATAGATCGCGAACCACAGATGATCCTTGTAGGGGCCGCGCCCGTAGAGCCGCCGCGCGTCCCGGTAGATGCGGGAGACGTGCAGGGCAAATTCCCGCTCGGGAAGCTTCTCCGACAAAAGCCGCCAGCTCTCCTGCCCCAGCGCCTTGAAGGGCGTGTTGAGGCAGCGCTCAAACTGCTCCTTGTGCGCCAGGAACCAGGGGCGCTCGTTGTTGAAGCTCAAGTCCCAGAGAAAATCGCTCGTCTCCTGCGTAAAACCTGTAAACATATCGGTACCTCTTTCTTTGCGTACCCTGATTATAGCCGAAAACCCGCGATTTCGCAACTGTACAATGCGAAAGAAACGTGATATAATAACTTTTAAGCAACGCTCACCGAAACGATTCATTATTCGCTATTCATTATTCACTGACCACTGGCCACTAAGCACTCCGGAGGGATATTTATGAAAATCATCATCGCCGGGGGCGGGAAGATCGGGCACTCAGTCGCCGCCATTCTGGCAGACGAGGGGCACGACATCACCGTCATCGACCGCAACAGCGAGCTCATCACCCAGCTTTCCAACGCCCTGGACGTGATCTGCGTGGAGGGCAGCGCCTCCAACGCCGACACGCTCCGCGAAGCAGGCGCGGCGCAGGCCGATCTGCTGCTCGCCGCGACGCAGCACGACGAGGTGAACATGGTCTGCGGCATTTCCGCGCGGCACCTCGGCGTAAAGCACGTTATCGCCCGCATCCGCGACCCGGAATATCTGAGCCAGAAGGGCTTTCTGCGCGACGCGCTGGGGCTTGACCTGATCGTGAACCCCGACCACGAGTGCGCCCGTGAGATCGCCCGCATCCTGCGCTTTCCCAGCGCCGTGCGGGTGGACACCTTCTCGAAGGGCAGCGTGGAGATCGTGGAGCACAAGATCGCCGAGGGCAGCGTCCTCGATGGCCTTCAGCTCAAGGATCTGGGCGCGCGGCTCGGCGTGCGCGTGCTCGTGAGCGTGGTGGAGCGCGGGGGCGAGGCCTTCATCCCGAACGGCCTGTTCACCCTGCGCGCGGGCGACCGGCTCAGCATCACGGGCACCGTGTCGGAGCTTCGGCGCTTCTTCTCCGCGGTCGGGCAGCTCAAAAAGCCCGTGCGGCGGGTGATGATCGTCGGCGGCAGCCGCAGCGCGGTTTACCTTACGCGCATGCTCCAGGAAAACGGCATGTCCGTCACCGTGATCGAGAAGGATCGCGCGCGCTGTGACCGGCTCTGCGACCTGCTGCCCGACGCCCACATCGTCTGCGGCGACGCGACGCGCAGCGACGTGCTGCTCGAGGACGGGCTGCGCTCCGCCGACGCCTTTGTCGCCCTGACCGGCGAGGACGGGGACAACATCGTCACCGCCATGTATGCCCGGCAATGCAGCGTCCCCAAGATCGTCGTGAAGGTCAACCGCGAGCATTTCGCGGATATCCTCGAGAGCGCGGGGCTCGACAGCGTCGTGTCCCCGAAGGAGCTGGTCTCCGAGCAGCTCGCCCGCTACGTGCGCGCGATGTCGAACTCCGCCGGCAGCAGCATGGAGACGCTCTACCGCCTCGCCGACGGCAAGGTCGAGGCGCTGGAGTTCCGCGTGGGCGAGAACGCCGCCTGCACGGGAAAGCCCCTGCGCAGCCTGAAGCTCAAGCCCAACACCCTGCTTGCCGCCATCATTCGCGGCAGCAAGAGCCTTCTGCCCGACGGCGACACGCTCATCCTCCCCGGCGACCACGCCATCATCGTCTCGGCGGCGGGGAAGCTCAAGAATTTGGACGATATATTATTATGAACTATCGAATGATCTCCCGCGTGCTCGGAATGATCGTGCTCGCGCTGGCGGTTTTGCTGCTGCTGCCGCTGATCGCGGGGCTGTGCTTCCGGGAAAACGTGATGAATTTTGTTTACAGCATCGGTATCTGCGCGCTGCTGGGCGCCCTTCTGATGCTCCCGCGCCCGCGCAGCCGCAGCCTTGTCGCGCGCGACGGCTTTGTGATCGTCGGCCTCGGCTGGATGCTCATCTCCGTGCTGGGCGCTCTGCCCTTCGTGTTCAGCGGCAGCATCCCGCGTTTTTACGACGCGCTGTTTGAGACCGCCTCGGGGCTCTCCACCACCGGCGCCACCGTCGTCACGGACATTGACGCGATGCCGCGCGGCGACCTCTTCTGGCGGCTCTTCACCCACTGGATCGGCGGCATGGGCGTGCTGGTGTTCATCATGGCGGTGCTCCCGATGAGCGGGGAGCACTCCATGCACATCATGCGCGCCGAGGTGCCGGGGCCGAGCGTCGGCAAGCTCGTGCCGCGCGTGCGCAAGACGGCGATGACGCTCTACCTGATTTACATAGCCATCACCCTCCTGGAGGCTCTGCTGCTGCGCCTCGGCGGCATGAGCTTTTACGACGCGCTGCTGCACGCCTGCGCGACGGCGGGCACGGGCGGCTTCTCCACCAATCCGGCGAGCATCGGCGGCTTTGACAGCCTGTACGTCGAGCTTGTGACCGGGGTGTTCATGCTCGTCTTCGGCGTGAACTTCAACCTCTACTACCTGCTGCTGATCGGGCGCTGGCGGGACGTGGCGAAGAACGAGGAGCTGCACTGGTTCCTCGGCATCGTGGCGGCCGCCATGCTGCTGATGGCGGCGGGCATCGCGCGGCTCTACGGCGGCTTTGCCAACGCCCTGCGCCATGCCTTCTTCAACACCGCGACCATCATCAGCACCACGGGCTTTGGCACGGTGGACTTTACCGACTGGCCGGAATACTGCAAGTGGATTTTGATCCTGCTGATGTTCTGCGGCGGCTGCGCGGGCAGCACCGGCGGCGGCATCAAGCTCTCGCGTCTGATGATCCTCGGCAAGGCCGCCGTCGCCGAGCTCAAGCAGATGGTCAGACCCCGCAGCGTCGTGCGCGTGCAGATGGACGGCAAGCGCATCGAGGACGGCACCGTGCGCGCGGCCTTCCTGTTTCTGACGGTCTATTTCTTCCTGCTGATCCTCTTCGCCGCGCTGGTGAGCCTTGACGGCTTTGACGTCGCAACCTGCTTTACGGCCTCGCTCTCCTGCCTGTCGAACATCGGCCCCGGCATGACCAAGCTCATCGGCCCCGCGGGCAGCTTCGCGATATTCTCCCCCCGCTCCAAGCTTCTGCTCACGCTTGCGATGCTGCTGGGCAGGCTGGAATTTTACCCCATCCTCGTGCTGCTGATCCCGAGAACCTGGAAGCGGTAGCGCAGCGCCCCAGCGCCGAGCATTGCTCGGCGCTGGGCAGTGAATAGTGAATAATGAATAGTGAATGGTTATGGTGTCGCTTCGCGACGGATTATAATTGTCCCCGAAGGGGGACACCGTAACTGTTCGCTTTTCACTGTTCACGATTCATTTTCGGAACAGCTCCTTACTATAATCTTGAAACATGCGCCGAAATGTGATATAGTGCTCCCTGTCATAAACATATAAGGAACTGTGCACAAGTATATTTCGGAACAGTTCCTAAGAAAAGAGCACAAAGGCATGAAGGATAAAAAGAAATTCCGCTTCGGGCTGTTTCTCGTGACCATCGGCATCGTCTATGGCGACATCGGCACCTCGCCCATGTACGTCATGAAGTCCATCCTCGAGGGCAACGGCGGCATCCAAAGCGTGGACGAGAGCTTTATCATCGGCTCGCTCTCCCTCGTGATCTGGACGATCACGCTGCTGACCACGGTCAAATACGTGCTGATCGCCATGAAGGCCGATAACCACGGCGAGGGCGGCATTTTCTCCCTCTACGCGCTGGTGAAGAACTGCGGCAAATGGCTGATCCTGCCCGCGATGCTGGGCGGCGCCGCGCTTTTGGCGGATGGCGTGCTGACCCCGGCGGTCACCGTGACCACGGCGGTGGAGGGGCTTCGGAGCATCGAGACCATGAGCCGCTTTCTCGGCGAGGGGCAGACCAAGGTCGTGCTCATCACGCTTGCGATCATCACGGTGCTCTTCGCCATCCAGCACGCCGGGACGAGCCGCATCGGCAAGGCCTTCGGCCCCGTGATGCTGCTGTGGTTCTCCTTCCTCGGCGTGACGGGGCTCGTGCACATCGGGGCGCTGCCCACGGTGCTCAGAGCCTTCAACCCCCTCTATGCCGTGCGGGTGCTTTTAAGCCCCGGCAATAAGGCGGGCTTCATGATCCTGGGCAGCGTCTTTCTCGCCACCACCGGCGCGGAGGCGCTCTATTCCGACATGGGGCACGTCGGCAAGGAGAACATCTACTTCAGTTGGCCCTTCGTCAAGCTCTGCCTGATCCTCAACTACCTCGGCCAGGGCGCGTGGATCATCCGGCATCAGGCCAACAGCGCCCTCTACGCGGTGGAGGACTTAAACCCCTTCTTCCTCATGCTGCCGCTCTCGCTGCGCCCCTTCGCGGTGGTGCTGGGCGCGGCGGCGGCGATCATCGCCTCCCAGGCGCTCATCACCGGCTCCTACACCCTGGTGTCCGAGGCGATTTTGCTCGACCTTCTGCCCCACCTTGAGATCCGCTACCCCGCCCAGACCAAGGGGCAGCTCTACATCTCCACGGTCAACTCCATCCTCTGGATCGGCTGCAGCCTCGTGGTGCTCTACTTCCGTTCCGGCGCGCGTATGGAGTCGGCCTACGGCCTCGCCATCACGGTGACCATGCTGATGACGACGCTGCTGATCTCCGTCTATCTGCGCAAGCTTCGCGGCAAACGGATCGCCGGGCTGGCGCTGCTCGTCGTCTTCGGCGCGGTGGAGGCGGTGTTCTTCCTCTCGAGCCTCGGCAAATTCGCCCACGGCGGCTACGTCACCGTCATCCTCACGCTGCTGCTGCTCGCGATCATGGTGGTCTGGTACCGCGGCACCCAGCTTGAGCACCAGTACAGCACCAAGCTCCGCTTCGCCGACTACGTGGAGAACCTGCGCAAGCTGCACGACGACGGGGAGCTGCCCCTGCTCGCCAACAACCTCGTCTACCTCGACAGCAGCCCCGACACGGAGTATATCGACCGCGACATCCTCTATTCCATCCTCGACAAGGATCAGAAGCGCGCCCAGGCCTATTGGTTCGTGAGCGTGAACGTGCTGAGCGAGCCGGACACGATGGATTACCGCGTGGAGACCTACGGTACCGACTTCATCTTCCGCGTCAAGCTCGACCTCGGCTTCCAGTGCTCTCCCCGCATCAACGTCTATCTGCGCCAGATCGTGCAGGATCTCCAGCAGAGCGGGGAGCTTCCGGCGCAGGACAAGAAGTATTCGATCTACGGCCCCTCCACGGTGGGCACCTTTAAGTTCTGCGTCATCCACAAGTCCGTCACCACGAAAACAGAGCTCTCCACCCTCGACGAGCAAATCCTGAACACAAAGTACGCCATCCGCCGCCTCGCGGGCTCAAAGGTCACCTGGTACGGGCTGGACACCTCCTCGCTCATTCTGGAGAAGGTGCCGCTCATCACCGGCGGCAGCGGCGACGGGAAACGCATCCGCCGGGTAGAATAGTTTTGCGTTTTGAGGAGACACGATGGAGCTTGATACCGCGCGGCTGCACCTTCGCCCCTTTTGCGAGGCGGATCGGGCGGCCTGGCTTGACTATTTTGACGACCGCGAGCTGCGGCGCATGATGGGCTATGCCATTGAAATGGACGAAGCCGCGCTGCGCGAGGACTTCGCGTTTCGGCTGCAAAATCCCGAGGGCGCGCTCGCGCTCTGCCTGCGGGACGGCGGGCGCGTGATCGGCCATATCTGCGTGAGCGAGGCAAGCCCGCCCGTGCAGGCCGATCCCGTCTGGGGGCGCAGAAGGGGCAAGAGCCTCTCCTTCGCGCTGCACCGCGATTTCCGGCGGCAGGGGCTGATGAAGGAGGCGCTCAGGGCGTTGATCGACCGGCTGTTTCTGGACGATCCCGCGCTGGAATTTGTAAACGGCGGCTGGTTTTCCTTCAACGCCGCCTCCGCCGCGCTGCACAAAAGCCTCGGCTTCACGCCGGAGTTTACGCACCTTTTGGAGCGCAACGGCGAGCGCATTGAGGCCATCGACGGCTTTCTCAGCCGCGCGGACTGGGAAAACGGCGGAAGACCGGCCTTTCGCGGCATGCGCCGGTATAAGCAGCAGCTCAGCGAGGAGGAGTGCGTCTCCGTCCTCGAAAAGGAGCCGCGCGGCGTCCTCGCCGTGCTGGGCGAGCAGGGCTATCCCTACGCCGTGCCGCTCGACCACCTCTACCGGGACGGGAAGCTCTACTTTCACGGCGCGCGCGTGGGGCACAAGCTCGACGCGATCCGCCGCTGCGGCAAGGTCAGCTACTGCGTCATGGACGAGGGCTACCGCCGCGAGGGGGAGTGGGCGCTCAACATCCGCAGCGTGATCGTCTTCGGGCGCATCCGCGCGATGGACTATGACGAGCCGGGCATCGAGGACATCCTCCGCGCCCTCGGCAACAAGTACAATCCCGACCCCGCCGACGTGGAGCGCGAGCTGCGCGCCGCCATCGGCCGCGTGCAGATGCTCGAGCTGAGCATCGAGCACATGACGGGAAAGCTGGTCAACGAAGCGTAGTTTTTTAGGGAATAGTGAACAGTGAAAAGTTAAGGCGTCTCCTTCGGGGACGAATTATAATTTGTCGCGAAGCGACACCATAACTATTCACTATTCACTATTCACTTTTCACTATTCACTTTTTTCCTGTCTCCGGCTGAATATAAAAAACCGTGGAAAACTGTGCGTTTTCCACGGTTTTTTTAGGTTAGATCGGCTCAGGCTTCCTTTGCCTCAACGGGGGCGAAGATGTAGCCGAAGGAGACCTCAACGTCCTTCTTGACGAGGTTTTCCTCGCAGTAGCAGACGATCAGCAGGCCGTCCTTGTTCATGCCGACGTACTTCATGTTCTCGTCGTCAATGGCGTCGCTCTCCACGCCGGTGACGGTGGTGAAGTACAGGCTCTTGTCCTCGGCGGAGACCTTGCTCAGCTTGCCGACGCCCATGTTGAAGTCGCCGTCGTTCTCGCCGCGCACCTCATAGAGCCAGCCGTCCCAGGGGAGCTTGAGGGTGGCCTCGTCGTCGGTGATGTCCTCGGCGAAGCGCACGGTGGCCTCCATGTCGTAGACATGGGCGTGGTAGTAGGCGGCCTGATCGACCATGACGCCGGCGTCAGAGCCGGTGGCGCTGCCGTCGAGGATGGCCTCGACGCTCATGGTGACGGCTTCCTCGGGAACCTCGACGAGGCCGACGGTCTCGATCTCGTTCTCCTCGGCGAAGTCCTCACCGATGTAGGCGGCGACGAGCACCCACTCGCCGACCCAGTCGGTGACGGGGGATTCGCGGTCGAACTCCACGACGGTCTCGGGGTCGAGCTCGAGCTCTTCCTTCTCTTCCTTGTCCTCGGCGAAGGCGAACACGCCCAGGCTCAGAACGAGGGTCAGGCACAGCAGCAGGGAAATGAGTTTTTTCATAGCGGTTTTCCTTTCTTATACATTTTCGGCTTATGCCGATGTTTACGGGATTATGGCACAATTTGTCATGTTTTTCGGCTGCCGCGCAAACGGCGAGAAAAACGGCCTGACATTTATAATAACAGCAGTGGCGCCGTTATTATACCTTAATCTTCTCCACATCGTCAAGAGTCTGCCAGCGCTCCATGGCCTGCTCGACGCTCATGCCGTTTGCGATACCGGCCTTGCGCGCGGCGTTGATGGTCTGGATCTCCTTCATCTTCGCGCCGGTGAGGCTGTAACCGTGCATGGCCCAGAGCGTCGCCGCCCAGGCGAGCATCGGGATCACACAGAACATGACGATGACGGCGACCTTGATGCCGGGGGTGAAGGGCGTGGCGTCGGTGGGAAGCTCATGCAGCCCCGCGAAGAGCAAAAACAGCAGCGCGACCAGGGTCTGCGCAAGGGAGGACACCAGCTTGTCCACGAGGGAGAAGAGCGTGCCCATGATGCCGGGGATGTACTTGCCGGAGCGGTAGGTCTCATAGTCGGAGCAGTCGGCCACCATGGGGATGGGCATATCCGCCGTGGCGTAATAGGCGCCGTAGCCCACGCCGAAGAAGAGGATGAAGAGGATGGTATAGAAGTTGATCGCCCCGCCGCCGCTGAAGGGGAAGGAGAGCATGAGGGCGGGGTTGGTGTTCTTCGACACCAGCAGCAGCGCCAGCACGCCGACGTAGCAGATCAGCGCGACCGCGACGTAGCGGGTGAGCGAGGCCTTCTGCCCCAGCTTCTGGGAGGTGCGCACGGACAGGAGGAAGAAGGGCACCGCGAAGACGTAGCCCAGGATCATCATGGGCAGGTAGAGGCTGTTGTAGTTGCCCATCATGATGCCGTAGAGCGCGAGGAGCACGGTGGTGTTCGTTGCGATGGCGAGCGCCAGCTTGCAGCCCGCGCCCGCGACCATGAGGCGCTGCATGGGCTTGTTGTTCTTGATGATCTCGGCGTACTCGGAGAACTTGACCTTCTCCTGCGTGCCGCCGATGCCGTAGAACTCGGGGCGGTCCTTCTCGGCGATGCCGATGATGGCGAGCGCCGTCAGCGCGACGGAGACGAGGATGCCGATGGGGGTGATGATGCGGTAGAGCTCGGGACGGGCGTAGCCGGAGGTCACGACGAGACCGGCGGCGTCCTTCACGTCGTACATGCCCTTGAAGAGCGGGATGAGGAACTGCATCACGCCCATGCCCAGCATGGAGCCGACGGTGTTGAAGATGGTGAACATGGGGCGCTGGTTCGGGTCGTTCGTGAGAACGGTCTGACCCGCGCGGGTGCAGGAGGTCTGGAAGGTGTAGCCGATGACCCAGACGGCGTAGATGAAGGTGAACATCACGTAGCGCAGCCACATCATCGTCGCGGGGATCAGCGGAGTCAGGCAGTAGAGCGCGAAGACGCTCAGCGCCATGATGGCGCTGCCGATGATCATAAAGGGACGGAACTTGCCGATCCTGGTGGAGGTGCGATCCATCAGCGCGCCGATGATGGGGTCGGTGATCGCGTCGAAGACACGCATGATCGTCACCATCAGGGAGGCGTAGATGCCGAGCTGCAGAACGCTCGAACCGAACTGCGCCACGTAGGAGAGGATCAGCACGAAGTAGACGTTGGTCGCGCCGTTGTTGAGCGGGAAGAGCACGAGCTGGTACATCTTGGCGCGGTTCAGCCCGTCTGCGACAGGCTGCGCGGAGGCTTTGCTTTTCGCCATGGCAGTCACTCCTTAGACACGAAATGAATAATGAAGGCTGAAGAATGAAGAATGAAGAATTGCGGTGTCGCTTCGCGACGTATTCTCGGCTCCCCCTCCGGGGGAGCTGTCGCGAAGCGACTGAGGGGGCGTCCCCTCCCGGGGAAGGACGGCGTTACACCCAGTTGGATTTCTGGGCGTTTTTGTCCTTCTTGAGAACGTAAGCCGGGTTGGGAACGGAGACCTTGCGGAACACGGCCTCGTCGGCGCACTCGCCGGAGGCGGCTCTGACCTTCGTTTCCGCGCTCATGGGCACGCGGAAGGTGAAGACGTGCTCGCCGTGCTTCGTCTCGAGCTTGTCGCCGTTGACGAAGAGGCTCACCTCGTTCTGGTTGGAATAGACCTTGACCTCGATCTCGCTCTCCGTGCGATCGACGAAGCGCTTGGAGCAGATGTGCACGAAGGGCTCCGTCTTGTTCCACCAGGCCTTGTAGAGATAGAAGCTGTCCTTGCGCGTCTTGCGGTCGAAGGTCACGAGCCCCTTGTGGTTCATACCGGCCTCACCGCCCTGGTCGCGCGCGTCGGCCGCGAAGTCGAACATGTTCCAGACGTGGGTCGCCCACATCCAGGGGTGGCGCTCAAAGCACCCGAGCATGTACTCGTGGTAGATCGCCTGGTACTCCTCGGTGTGGTCGTTGCGCTTCGGGTGGCTCGAATGCAGGTTCGGCATGCCCTCGCAGCCGTACTCGGAGTAGCCGAGGCAGCGGTCGGGGTAGACGGTGTGGAAGAAGTCCATCCACAGATCGTTGAGGAAGAGCCCCGGCACGTACCAGCCGAGATAGAGGTTCCAGCTCACCACGTCGGTGATGTGGGCGACCTTGTTGAAGGGGCCGCACATCGCGTAGCAGGCGAGGGTGGTGAAGCGGCTCGGGTCCATCTTGTGGCAGAGGTCGTTGAGGACGCGGTGGTTATCGAGCATGTCCGCGTTGTCCTTCGTGGAGATCGTGATCTCGTTCGACACGCCCCAGCAGACGATGGAGGGGTGGTTGTAGCACTGGGTAATGAGCTCCTTCATCTGGGAGATCGTGTTCTCCCGGCCGTTCGGCATGTGCTCGGAGATGTAGGGGATCTCCGCCCAGACGACCATGCCGCGCTCGTCGCAGAGGTCGTAGAAATACTGGTCATGCTGGTAATGGGCGAGGCGGATGGTGTTCGCGCCCATCTCGCAGATGATGTCCATATCCTCCAGGTGCTCCGCCTTCGTGATGGCGTTGCCCAGCCCCTTGCGGTCCTGGTGGCGGCTCACGCCGCGCAGAGGATACTTTTTGCCGTTTAAGTAGAAGCCGGTCTTCGCGTGGTAGTGGAAATCGCGCACGCCGAAGCGGCAGGAGACCTCGTCCCCGGAGGCAAGGCGCGCAACGCAGGTGTAGAGATAGGGGTCGTCCACGCCGTTCCAGAGGCGCACGCTCTCGATGTACAGGGTCTGCTCGGCGCCCTCGCCCTTCGCGACCTCTTTGCCCTCGGCGTCGAGCAGCGTCACGGTGACAGGCTCGCTCGCGTTCTGGAAGGTCTTGACCGCGACCTCGCCCCTGTCGTAGCCCTCGAGGGGCTTTGCCGTGACCATGAGGCCATAGCCGCCGAAGTAGTCAAGGTCGAAGTGCTTTGCGGGCACGATCAGCAATTCCACGTCGCGGTAGATGCCGCCGTAGAAGGTGAAGTCCGCCTTCTGGGGGTAGACGCGGTCATTCGGCGCGTTCGTGACGGAGACCCTGAGCTCGTTGTCGTCCCGCAGCAGATCGGTCACGTCGGCGCGGAAGGTGGAATAGCCGCCCTCGTGGCGCATGGCGCTCTGGCCGTTTAAGAAGACCTCGCACTCGGAGTTGACGCCGTGGAACTGGAGATACACCCGCTCGTTTTCCTTGAGCGCGGGCTTTGCAAAGTGCCTGATGTATTCGCACAGGCAGCGCTTGTAGTCGTTGCCGCCGTCCTGGCCGTCGATGTTGTTCCAGGTGTGGGGCACGTTCACGGGGGCGGTTTTCCCCTCGGGGCCGGTGAAGAGCCAGCCCTCGTTCAGGTTGATGATCTGACGCATCCCAAAACCCTCCCGGCTCAAGCCTTTTTGGTCTTGCGGGCGTAGAGGGCGACCTCGCCCACCACGAAGGCCAGCGCGAGCAGAACCGTGAAGGTGACAAAGCGGGGGTCAAAGCCGTGCTTTTCGTCGATGCCGACGAACACGTCCACGACGTACCAGTAGCACTTGTGGACGAAGACACAGAGCGCCACGCCGGGGGCGGCGGTGATGACCGCGGAGGCGAGGCCGTAGAACTTCACGCCCACCAGCACGAAGGCGGCGGCAGCGCCGCCCAGCAGCAGCGCCACGATCATCGGATCAAAGCACACGCCGTTGTGGGTGCTGTCCAGGCCGAAGGTGCCGTGGATGGCGAGAAAGTACACGCCCGCCGCGCCCGCCAGAACGGCGGCCAGAACGGTGACGTAAAAACCAAAGCCTTTTTTCATAAAAAAGCTCCTTTCAGAAATACTGGGCAGCGGCATCCTTTTTCCGCGCAAACCGCACTTCGCACGAAAAAAATTCCAGAGCGCCCTTTCTCTGATTCAATGTAGATTATGCCACAAAGCGGGGTCTGCTGACAATAAATATTTGCGCCGATGCAGAATCGGAAGCCTCCGTTCGCGGCGCTGATGTGTCGCGAACAGGTCAATTATTTCATTCGCGACATATTTACGGCGTGAACACTTGCGTTTGAAGATTACGGACGCATAAACGGAAAGCACGACAAAGGGCTGTTTTTTCCTTTTATTCTATTGTAAAATGAGCACAGAAAAGCGCTCTGTCCGCCCCTTCGGCCCCGGCATCCGGCCGCCCCGGCGAACAGAAGCTGCGGCCGCCGCCGCAAGGGCGGCCGCGCCCCGGATCAACTCCCAAACTTGATTTCTGAAAGGAGATTTCTTTTTTGATGAAGCCTTCAACGAAAAGGAACCTTGAAAAAGTCTTTCTGAACCTCACCGCCGGGCTGTTGGCGCTCGTGTTCACGGGCAATATCATTGCCGGTGAGAACGCGGGTCAGATCAACCAGGTGCTCGGCACCAAGACGAGCATGACCGTCTCCACCGCCGCCGAGGGCGAGGAGGAGGTCTACGCCCGCTATTTTGACAGCAAGTTCAGCTCCATCGCCGAGCTCAAGGCCGCCGGTGAAGCGAAGGTGCGCGAGGTCGAGGGCGAGGGCATCGTCCTTCTGAAGAACGAGGGCGACGTGCTGCCCCTTCCCGCGGGCGGCAAGGTATCCCTCATCGGCGTGACCGTGATGGATCCCGTCTACGGCGGCACCGGCTCCGGCGCGGTGGACGCGGACGGCGCGCCGAACTACTATGACGTGCTGACCGGCGCGGGCTTCGACGTGGTGGACAAGGCGCTGCTCGACTACTACGTGGAGAACGAGGCGCGGCGCAACGCCCACGAGATCGGCGAGGTGCGCTGGAAGAAGGTCGATAAGAACAACGACGACACCATCGGCCAGGGCGAGGATCTGATCTTCGTGGTCGGCCGCGTGGGCGGCGAGGGCGACGACGTGACCGCCGAGAAGGAGGACGCGCTCGACGGCGATTACCTCACGCTCAACGAGGACGAGCTCTCCATCCTCGAGGGGATGAAGGAGCTCAAGGACGACGGCGCCGTGCGCTCCATCACCGTCATCATCAACAGCGCAAACCCCATCTCCACCGGCTTCCTCTTTGACGAGGACTACGGCGTGGACGCGGCGCTGTGGGTCGGCTCCGTGGGGCAGACGGGCCTCTACGCCGTGGGCGACGTGCTCTCCGGCGCGGTCAACCCCTCCGGCTCCCTGCCCGATACCTGGTGGATGGACAACCAGCTCGACCCCGTGATGAACAACTTCGGCGCCTACACCTATGACGGCGCGAACGACTACGGCTTCTCCAGCGCCTACTCCAAGTACGTCGTGTGCCAGGAGGGCGTCTACCTCGGCTACAAGTACGCCGAGACCCGCTACGAGGACGTCGTGATGGGTACGCCCAAGGCCGGGAAGTTTGATTACGGCAAGGTCGTGTCCTACCCCTTCGGCTACGGCCTGAGCTACTCCGACTTTGCCTTCTCCGAGCTCTCGGTTGAGAAGTCCGGCGAGGGGCAGGAGACCGCCTACACCCTCACGGTGAAGGTCACGAACACCGGCGACGCCGCCGGCAAGAAGACCGTGCAGGTCTACGCGCAGAAGCCCTACACCGAGTACGACAGGCAGAACCAGATCGAAAAGCCCGCCGTGGAGCTTGTCGGCTACGGCAAGACCCAGATCCTTGAGCCGGGCAAGAGCGAGACCGTCACCATCACGGTGCCGGAATACTACCTCACGAGCTACGACACCTTCGGCACCGGCGCTTACATCCTCGAGGACGGCAGCTACTATCTGACCGCCGCTGAGAACGCCCACGACGCCGTGAACAACATCCTCGCCGCGAAGGAATACGACGTGGAAGGCGATGCCGAGCTCGTCTACGGCTTCGAGCAGAGCTTTGACGCCGAGACCTACGCCGTCTCCTACGGCACGGGCGCCGCCGTCACGCCGCTCTTTGCCGACGCGGACATGAACCGCTACGAGGGGCGCGGCGACAACAGCATCACCTACTACTCCCGCAGCGACTGGGAGGGCACCGTCACCTCCGGCGCCGTGAAGCTCAGCATGACCGAGCAGATGGCCGCCGACGTGGTGCTCGACGACAGCGACCTGCCCGACGCGACGGGCGTGGACTTCCCCACGATGGGCGTGAACGCCGACCTGCAGCTTGTCAACATGATGGACTACGCCTATGACGATCCCATGTGGGATACCTTCCTTCACCAGCTCAGCTACGCCGACCTGAGCACCATCACCCTCACCGGCCTGCGCGAGACCGCGAGCGTCAGCTCCGTCGGCAAGCCCGGCACCATCGACCACAACGGCCCCTCCGGCGTGACGCAGAAGTACTCCATCGGCGCAAACGGCTACGCCGTTGTGGAGAACGACCCCGACAAGGAGCTCAAGGGCACCTGCTACCCCTGCAACGGCATCATCGCCGCCACCTTCAACGACCAGCTTGCCGAAGAGGTGGGCGAGCTCATCGGTGAGGACGCCATGTGGGCGGGCTACGCCGGGCTCTACGGCACGGGTCTGAACATCCACCGCTCCCCCTACGCCGGGCGCGTGTTTGAGTATTACTCCGAGGACGGCATGCTCACCGGCCTCATCGACACCGCCGAGACCCGCGGCATCCAGTCGCGCGGCGTGTACGTCTACAACAAGCACTTTGTCATGAACGACCAGGAGAACAACCGCGCCGGTGTCGGCACCTGGGTCACCGAGCAGGCGCTGCGCGAGATCTACCTGCGCGCCTTCGAGCTGCCCATCGTGAACGCCGACGCCAAGTGCGTCATGACCGGCTACAACCGCCTGGGCGTGAACTGGTGCGGCGCGTACAGCGAGCTGCTGCTCGACTGGCTGCGCGGCGAGGCGGGTATGGACGGCTTTGCGGTCAGCGATATGTACGACAGCTCCTACATGGTGCCCGTGCATGAGATCGTCGCCGGCAACGACATTCCCGACGGCGAGCTGGACGCTTCCTCCCTCGCGCCCTACGCCCCCAACGGCTCCAACCCCAACGCGGCTGTCGCGCAGGCGATGCGCAATTCCGCCAAGCGCGTGATGTACACCGTGCTGCACTCGCGCGGCATGGACGGCATCAGCCACAACACCAAGGTCGTCTCCGTGACGCCGTGGTGGCAGAGCACGCTGAACGTCGCGCAGTGGACGCTGCTGGCGCTCACCGTTGTCGCCGCAGCGCTCCTGCTGCTCGACATCTACAAAGAGCGCAAGCAGAAGTAACGAAAACATAAAAAAACCGTAGCGCCGATCAATGATCGGCGCTACAACTATATTCAACGCATGAACAGGCGCAGGAGCTTTCGCTTCCAGGCGTCCTGTGGGCGTTCGTAGGGGTGCTCGCGCAGGGAGAGGTTGAAGCGCGAAGAGCCGATGAGCACCGTGGAGGGGTGCGTGAACTCCCGGAAGCCCCACTCCCCGTGGTAGGCGCCGAGGCCGGAGTGCCCCACGCCGTTGAAGGGCGCGCCCCTGACCATGAGCTGCAGGCACACCTCGTTGATGCAGCCGCCCCCGTACTGCTGGCTCGCCATGGTCTTCTTCGCCCAGCGCAGGTCTTTGGTGAAGAGATAGAGCGCAAGGCCGTGCTCCCGCGAGGCGATCATGTCCATCACGCGCGCGATCCCGGCGTCCGGGTAGGGCACCACCGGCAGCAGCGGGCAGAAGAGCTCCTGCCGCACGATCGCTTCGTCGATGCCTACGGGGTAGAGGATCGTCGGCTCGAATCTGAGCGTCTCCCGATCCCC
>CAJOFI010000002.1 GCA_905233595.1 uncultured Oscillospiraceae bacterium
CAGCGAGAGCGAGCTGCGCGCCATTCTCGCCGCGCTGGGCGACGAGGAGAAGTACGGCGTCGTGCTGCGCGCCAAGGGCATCGTGGACGCGAGCGACGGCGAGTGGCTCTACTTTGACTACGTCCCCGAGGAGACCGACATCCGCCGCGGCAGCGCGGGCGTGACCGGCCGCTTCTGCGTGATCGGCTCTCACATCAAGGAGAGCGCTTTGAAGGAGCTGTTCAACATTGGCTAAGAATCCCGATCTGCCCGTCTATCTCTTCACCGGCTTTCTCGAGGCCGGGAAGACCAAATTCATCCAGGAGACGCTGGAGGACAAGCGCTTCTGCAACGGTGAGCGCACCCTGCTTCTGGTCTGCGAGGAGGGCGAGGAGGAATACGCCCCCGAGCAGTTTGCCGACAAGAGCGTGTTCATCCGCGTCATCGAGGAGCAGAGCCAGCTCAACACCCCGAACCTGCTGCGCTTCGTGGCCGAGACGCAGGCCGAGCGCGTGGTGATCGAGTATAACGGCATGTGGCTGCTCGACGCGCTCTACCAGGCCATGCCCGAGAGCTGGGTCGTGTACCAGGAGTTCATGTTCGCCGACGCCACCACCTTCCTCAGCTACAACGACAATATGCGCCAGCTCGTCTACGACAAGCTCAAGAGCTGCGAGCTGGTGGTCTTCAACCGCTTCACGCCCGCGATGGATCAGATGGCCTTCCACAAGATCGTGCGCGGCGCCTCCCGCCGGGCGGACATCGCCTACGAGTCCCCGGACGGGCAGGTGCAGTACGACAACATCGAAGACCCCCTGCCCTTCGACCTCGACGCGCCCATTGTGGAGATCGGAGACGAGGACTACGCCATGTGGTACCGCGACATGAGCGAGGAGCCGAAGAAGTACGAGGGCAAGACCGTGCGCTTCAAGTGCCGCGCCCTCGTGCGCCAGAAGCTGCCGAAGCAGACCTTCGTGGTCGGCCGCCACGTAATGACCTGCTGTGTGGAGGACATCCAGTTTGCGGGGCTCGTGTGCCAGTGGGAGCGCGCCGATCTCATCGAGGACGACAGTTGGCTCATCCTCACGGCGAAGATCAACTTCAAGTTCAACCGCGCCTACGGCAAGAAGGGCCCCGTGCTGACCTACCTCGCCTCCGAGCCCTGCCCCGCCCCGGCACAGGATGTCGCGACGTTCTATTGATTCGCAGTGGCCAGTGGTCAGTGAATAGACTTTTCACTTTCAGAGGAAGCTCTATGCGTTACAAATGCCTCGTTTTCGACCATGACGATACTGTGGTCAACAGCACCGCCACCATTCACCATCCCAGCTTCCAGGTTTTTCTCGACCTCTATCTGCCCGGGCGCGTCTGCACGCTGGAGGACTATTTCATCAAGAACTTCGACCCCGGCTTTCTTCCGATGTGCCGCGAGGAGTACGGCATGGACGACAGGCTTCTGGACGTGGAGTGGCGCTTCTGGCGCGACTACGTGAAGCAGCATATCCCCGCCGCCTACCCCGGCATCCGGGAGATCCTGGAGCGGCAGAAGGCGGAGGGCGGTCTGGTGTGCGTCGTGTCGCACAGCTTTGATGACAACATCCTGCGCGACTGGGCCGCAAACGGCCTCCCCACGCCCGACGCGGTCTACGGCTGGGAGCAGCCGCCCGAGCGCCGCAAGCCGAATCCCTGGCCGCTCGAGGAGCTCATGCGCCGCTTTGGCTTAAAGCCCTCTGAGCTTCTGATGATCGACGACCTGAAGCCCGGCTACGACATGGCGCTGGCCTGCGGCGTGGATTTCGCGGGCGTCGGCTGGTCGAACGACATCGCCTCCATCGAGGCATTTATGCGCCGCAACTGCGCAAACTACTTCAAAACCGTGGGCGAGCTCGCGGAATTTGTGAAATGAGGGATTTTCCGTGCCGCCTGTACTGTATATCGTGATCCCCTGCTACAACGAGCAGGAGGTGCTGCCCATCACCGCGCCGCAGTTTCTGCAAAAGCTTCTGAGCCTGCGCGATCTGGGAAAGATCAGCGACGAGAGCCGCGTCCTCTTTGTCAACGACGGCAGCCGGGACGGAACCTGGGAGCTTATCCGAAAACTCGCCGCCTCGGACGCGCACTATCTCGGCATCTCCCAGAGCCGCAACCGGGGGCACCAGAACGCGGTGCTCGCGGGGCTGATGGAGGCGAAGGATCGCTGTGACATCACGATCTCCATCGACTGCGACGGGCAGGACGACATCGACGCCATGGACAGGATGGTGGACGCCTATCTGGAGGGCTGCGAGGTGGTCTACGGCGTGCGCGCAAGCCGCCGCACCGACAGCTTCTTCAAGCGCTTCACCGCCCAGGGCTTCTATAAATTCCTCGCCGCGATGGGCGCGGAGGTGGTCTATAACCACGCCGACTACCGCCTCATCAGCGCGCGGGTGCTGCGGGAGCTTCAAAATTACCGGGAGGTAAACCTCTTCCTGCGCGGGCTCGTGCCGCTCGTGGGCTTTAAGAGCACGACGGTGAGCTATGACCGCGCAGAGCGCCTCGCCGGGAAGAGCCATTACCCCCTCGGCAAAATGCTCGCCCTCGCGATGAACGGGATCACCAGCCTCTCGGTCAAGCCCCTGCGGCTCATCATGGGCTTCGGGCTGCTCGTCGCGCTGGTGAGCTTTCTCGGCGTCGTCTGGGCGATCGTCACGGCGCTCACCGGGCAGAGCGTGGACGGCTGGGCGAGCATGACGTGCATCGTCTGCTTCGTCTCCGGGGTGCAGCTCATTTCCCTCGGCATCATCGGCGAGTACGTCGGCAAGACCTATCTTGAGGTCAAGCAGCGGCCCCGCTATATCATCTCCGAGCGCACCTGGGAAGCCCCCACGAAGCCCCGCAATTCTTAAGGAAGCGCTGATTAATCCAGCTTCGGCGTCTACCGGCAAATTTCCGCCGGCTCTGCGTTGCAAAAGTTTGAAATACTTTGTGTATTTCAAGATTTGACAACGAAGCTACAGGTGAAAAAGGCAAGTCAGATTGCACAAGTTATTTCGGAACAGTTCCTTACTGTGAGCGTCCCTTTTCGGCGCTTTTTGTCCCGCCTCACTTGCCGGGCTTTGTGTATTTCAAGTTTTTTGCACAAAAAAGCCGGGGCAAAACCTCTCGGCGCATCACCAGACGCGAGTTTTTAGAGCTGCCCTTTTTTAATTTCGCCGCGAAATTGGTGCCAAAGTGGGGAATTTCGACCAAAAAATGCGGGAAAATGGGGCGTTCGGTGGTCTTGAGCACTTGACGAAAAGCCAAAGAAGTTGTATTATTTGCTCGTAGCATAACGTCTATTCCGATAGAACGGAGGAAATGCAATGAGCGTAATCCCTGAAGTCAAATGCAGGCGCTGCGGCGAAAGCTTCTCCGCGCTGCGTACCCGCTGCCCCAACTGCGGCACCCGTCGGGTGAGCCAGAGCGGGCGCACGCCGGGCGCTACCCCCGGCACCGTCAAGGGCACCGCCTCCTACGAGCGCGCCGAGACGAATACCAAGTGGCAGATGATCTTCGGCCTGATCCTTGTCGTGGCCGTTATCCTCGCGGTGATCGTGATGGTGTCCACCAGCCTCAACGGGCAGGACGTCGGCACCGGCAGGGTCACCAATCCCCCCACCGCCGCGCCCTCCGCGACGCCCATCTACGTCATTGAGGAGCCGCCTACGCCGCCTCCCACGCCGACGCCCACCGTGTCCGAGATCAAGATCTTCTATTACGATAAGGAGCTTGAGGACTTCACGATGCACGAGGGCAACGAGCCGCTGACCATTCACGCGGTCGTCTACCCGGTGGAGGAGTTCTCCGACGCGCACCTGACCTGGTCGGTGGACGATGAGAGCGTGTTCAAGATCACGCCCGACCCCGAGGATTCCAAGCAGTGCAAGTGCGAGATCCTCGCCCGCAAGAACGGCGGCGTCAAGCTGACCGTCTCCTGCAACGGCTACGAGAAGGCCATCCGCGTCTACCTCGTCGCGTAACTTCAAAAAACTGCCTTGAAAAAACTTCGTTTTTTCAAGGCAGTTTTTTTAGTGGTCAGTAGCGCCGATCATTGATCGGCGCTACTGCGGCTATCGCAAAAGCCACACAAAGCCATACGGCGGCAGGTTCCAGGTGCCGTCGAGGTCGAGCTCATCGCCGCGCAGGAGGTTTTTGTGCCGTCCGGTGACGGGCAGGCGCGCGTGCTTCCAGTCCTCGCTGAAATTGAAGACCATCGTCAGCTCCTCCCCGCCGCCGCGGCGCAGGATGCCGAGCAGGGCGTCGTCGCCCGCCCAGAAGCTTCTGACCTCCGCGTCGGCGGAGAAGACCGGGTGCGCGCGCCGGATCGCCACAAGCTGCTCGATGCCCTCGAAGAGCCTGCCCTCCCGCGTCGCGGGATCGTGGCGGCGCTCGCTCTCTTCCCAGCGGAAGGGGCCGCGGTGCAGATAGCGGCTGTCCTCGCACTTTTTGGGGTCGTCATGGTAGGCGTAGTCGTTGAGCTGGCCGATCTCATCCCCGGCGTAGAGGATGGGCACGCCGCTCTGGCTGAGAAGCCAGGCGTGCAGCATCAGATCGCGCTCGATGGCAAGCGAAAGCGCCGCGCCGTCGTGCGCCTGCTCGGCGCTCTCGATGCCGAGCAGGGAGGCCGTCGTGCCGCAGAGGCGGGCGTCGCCCAGGCGGGGATCGTCGTTATAGCGCTCGCCCCGGGCGAAGCTGCCCGGAAACTCCCCGGTGAAGAAGGCGTTGAGGTAGGCCTTGTGCGGCACCTCGTCCTGCCCGAAGCAGCGCAGGTAGGGATAGTCCAGCCCCCAGCCGATGTCGTCATGGCAGCGCAGATAGTTGAGGAAGATATAGTCCTTGGGCAGGCTCGCCACGATGTCCGCCTGGTGGCGCAGCAGCCGCGCGTCGCGCGTCGCGACGGTGTGCCAGGTGGTGCACATGGTCGTGGCGTTATAGAGCATATGGCACTCCGGGCGCGTAACCTCGCCGAAGTAGGGCGCGAGCTTCTCCGGCGCCATGACCACCTCGCCCAGCAGCACCACCGAGGGGCACACGATCTCACACGCGAGGCGCAGCAGGCGCACGATGCTGTGCACCTCCGGGAGGTTGCGGCAGTCGGTGCCGAGCTTCTTCCAGATATAGGGCACCGCGTCGATGCGGATCACGTCAATGCCCTTGTTCGCGAGAAAGAGCATATTGTCCGTCATCGCGTTGAGTACGGCGGGGTTTGCGTAGTTCAGATCCCACTGATAGGGGTAGAAGGAGGTCAGCACGTAGCTCTGCGCGTCCTCGAGCCAGGTGAAGTTCCCTGGCGCGGTGACCGGGAAGACCTGGGGAACGTGCTTTTCATACTCGTCGGGCACCGTGCGGTCGGGGTAGAAGGAGTAGTACTCCCGGTACTCAGGGTCGCCCGCTCTGGCCTTCTTCGCCCAGACGTGATCCTCGCTCGTGTGGTTCATCACGAAGTCCATGCACACGGAGACGCCCTCGCTGTGGCAGGCCTCCGTCAGCGCCTCCAGATCGGCCATGGTGCCGAGGCTGGGCTTGACCTTGCGGAAGCTCGCCACGGCGTAGCCGCCGTCGCTGCGCCCGTCCACGGTGTCGAGGAAGGGCATGAGGTGCAGGTAGTTCACGCCCGTCTCGCGGAGATATCCGAGCTTCTCCCGCACGCCGCCGAGGGTCCCGGCGAACTGATCGACGTACAGGCACATGCCCAGAAGGTCGTTTCCCTTGTACCAGCCGGGCTGCTGCTCCCGCTCCCGGTCGCGGTTTTTGAGCGCCGCCCCGCGCGCGCGATAGCGCTTCTGCAGGCTCTGCAAAAGCGCCTCGAGCGCCTCGCGCCTCTCGGGGTAGAGCGAGAGATAGAGCGCCTCCAGCTCCTCTCGCCGCGCTTCAAAGCGGCGGCCGAATTCCTTTGTCATCTTCTCTTTCCTCTTTTCTTCAAGTATAGACGCGCGGCACGCGCTTCGATACCGCGCACAAAAGCTCGTAGGGGATGGTCTGCGCCGCGTCGGAGAGCTTGTAGATGCTGTTTTCCGCGCCGAAAAGCTCGACCTCGCTGCCCACGTTGACCTGGGGCAGGTCGGTGAGATCGACCATGCACATATCCATGCAGATGCTCCCTCTCTGCGCCGTAAAGCCGCCGGGCACGGCGAAGCTCACCTTGTTCGAGCACAGGCGGGGCAGGCCGTCGGCATAGCCCGCGGCGAGAACGCCCATGCGCGTGCGCCGCGCGGTCACGAAGCGCCGCCCGTAGCTCACCGAGGTGCCGGGCTCATAGAATTTGATGGTGCTCACGGTGGTGACGAGGCGCATGCAGGGGCGAAGGCCGAGCCGCCCGCTATTGTCGCCGTAGCCGTAGAGCAGCAGGCCGGGGCGCACCATGTCCAGCGCCATCTCCGGATAGCTCACGACCGCGCCGGAATTGGCGCAGTGCCGGATGCGAAAGCGAAAGCCGCCTTGGCGCTCCACCGCTTCGATCACGTCCGTAAACAGCTTAAACTGCGCGCGCGTATAGGCCTCGCAGTCCTCCCCCGGCTCGTCCGAGACGGCGAAATGGGTGTAGATGCCCTCGATATCGAGGCCTGGCAGGGCGACCGTCCTGCAGAGGTTCTCCACGCCCGTCTCGAAGTATTCCCCCGCGCAGAGGTAGCCGAGGCGGGACATACCGGTGTCGAGCTTGATGTGGATCTTCAGCGTCTTGCCCAGCGCGCCCGCCGCCTCGGAATACTCCCTCGCCTTGGCAAGGGCGCTCACGGTCTGGGTGATGCCGTTTTCGATCAGCGTCCCGGTGTACTCCGGCGGGGTGTGGCCGAGGATCAAAATCGGCATGGAGACGCCGTTTTGGCGCAGCTCCAGCGCCTCGTCCAGGCAGGAGACGGCGAGATAATCCGCGCCCGCCTCCTGTAAAAGCCGCG
Source organism: uncultured Oscillospiraceae bacterium (assembly GCA_905233595.1). Classification (GTDB taxonomy): domain Bacteria; phylum Bacillota; class Clostridia; order Oscillospirales; family Oscillospiraceae; genus Limivicinus. The sequence continues at coordinate 6,897 of CAJOFI010000002.1, forward strand.
AGACCGCGACCGCGCCGTGGCCATAGGCGTCGGCCTTCACCACGCCGAGAAAGCGGCAGCCCTCGGGCAGCGCGGCGCGGATGGCCTCATAGTTGCGGCGGATGTTGGGCAGGGAGATCTCCGCCCAGGTTCTCTTTTGCAGATCGTTCATAGGATGGACTCCAATCGGATAATTCGCAGAATACGCCGACGTTCCCGTCGCTCGCAAGCTCCGCAGCGAGGGGCTTCATCCCCTCGGTAAACCAGACCGTCACGGCGAGATGGTCGTCCGGCACGAGGCGGTAGACCGCGCAGCCGTCCTCCTCCCAGTGGGTGTCCGGCAGGGCGGTGGCGAGCGCGGAGACGAGCTTCGGCAGGGCGTTCATCGGCGTGAGGCCGTAGGGATCGAGGGGCGGCGTGTCGAGCGTAACGCCCTCGTAGCAGAGCGCCGCGCCGTCCTCGCCGAGCGTCGCGGAGACGCCCTCGATGAGCTGCGGCGCGAGCACGGTGACGCGCTGCACCCCGGCCTCCTTCTCATAGCGCAGGGTGAAGCGCTGGCTCCTCTCCGGGTACTCACAGCGCACCTCGGCGGTGAAGGCGAGGCTCTCCGCGCTCGAGAGCGCGTCGGCAAAGGCTTCGTAGCGGCTCTGCGCGGCACGGTCCCCGCAGGCGGAGAGCAGCAGGCAGCAAAGCAGCACGGGCAGCAGGGCTTTTTTCATATCGTTCCTCCGATTTTATAGTGAATAACGAACAATGAATCGTGAATAATGAAGGTGTCGCTTCGCGACGGATTATTATTCGTCCCCGAAGGGGACACCGCAACTCTTCACTTTTCATTTTCACTCTTCACTGAATCCTATGCCCGCAGGGTCTATTATAATGACTATTTCCCGGTTCGTCAATTTTTCTCTTGCACATTCTTATAAAATATGATAAGCTGTCTTTTGCTGTGAACGGGAAAATAGTGTCCAACCCGAACCGTCAGAGAGTGGGGGTCGTCGGCTGCAAGCCCCCTGGTTTGGCCGCGCTTGGTTCGCCCGGGAGCTCCGGCCAATCCCCGGCGCGTCAGATGCGTTAAAGTCTGTCAAGTTGCGGCGCATGCCGAATATGGGTGGTACCGCGGAAGCCATGCTTTCGTCCCATTGGTGGGGCGAAGGCGTTTTTTTATTGTAAGGAGATCAGAATGAGAGAAATGATGCAGAAGCTTCGGGATGCCTCGATCCGGGCCATCCTCGAGAGCGAGAACGCGGAGAGCCTGGAGGCGCTGCGCGTAAAGTATCTCGGCAAGAAGGGCGAGCTGACCGGCATCCTCCGGCAGATGGGCAAGCTCTCCGCCGAGGAGCGCCCCGCCATGGGGCAGCTTGCAAACCAGCTGCGCGCCGACATTGAAGCCGCCATTGACGCCCGCCGCAGTGAGCTGCAGAGCGCGATGCTGGAAAAGAAGCTGGAGCTCGAGGCCATCGACGTGACGCTTCCCGCCGAGGACGTGCGCGTCGGACACAAGCACCCGATGTACAACGTCCTTGACCAGATCAAGGACATCTTCGTCGGCATGGGCTTTGAGATCGTGGACGGCCCCGAGGTCGAGCTTGCCGACTACAACTTCACCAAGCTCAACATTGAGGACACGCACCCCTCCCGCGAGTGGACGGACACCTTCTACTTCAAGGACGACAGCAGCGTCCTCCTGCGCACGCAGACCTCGCCCATGCAGGTGCACGCGATGGAGACCAAGCCCCTGCCCATCCGCATGATCGCCCCCGGCCGCGTCTACCGCAAGGACGAGGTGGACGCCACCCACTCCCCGATGTTCCACCAGATCGAGGGCATGGTCATCGACAAGGGCGTCACGATGGCCGACCTCAAGGCCACGCTCAACCTCGTGGTCGAGAAGATCTACGGCGAGGGCACGGTCACGCGCTTCCGCCCGCACCACTTCCCCTTCACCGAGCCGAGCTGCGAGATGGACATTCAGTGCCACAAGTGCGGCGGCAAGGGCTGCCCCACCTGCAAGGGGCAGGGCTGGATCGAGGTGCTGGGCGCCGGTATGGTGCACCCGAAGGTGCTCGCCGGCTGCGGCATCGACCCGGAGGTCTACTCCGGCTGGGCCTTCGGCATGGGGCTTGAGCGCCTCGCCATGGGCGAATACAAGATCACCGACCTGCGTCTGATCTTCGAGAACGACGTGCGGTTCCTCGAGCAGTTCTGATCGCCCCTTCGGGGCACTTCCCCCAGTGGGGGAAGCTATAAGGAGGATAGATTGTAATATGAAACTTTCCAGAAAATGGCTCAGCGAGTTCGTGGACCTGCCCCTCGACGAGGTGGGCGACCGCGATTTTGACGAGGCGATGACCATCTCCGGCTCCAAGGTGGAGGTCACGGAGAATCTCGCCGAGAGCATCCACAACGTCAAGGTGGGGCGCGTGCTCGCGATGGAGAAGCACCCCAACTCCGACCATATGTACGTCTGCACGCTCGACGTCGGCGCCGAGGAGCCCGTGCAGATCGTGACGGGTGCCTGGAACGTGCACGAGGGCGATCTCGTCCCGGCGGCGCTGCACAAAGCCCTGCTGCCCACCGGCGTGAAGATCGAGAAGGGCAAGCTCCGGGGCGTCGCATCCTACGGGATGCTCTGCTCCCTCAAGGAGCTGAACCTCACCGAGCACGACTACGCCTACGCGGTCATTGAGGCCGCGGCGATTTTGGGCGATTACCACCCCATCGACCCCGAGAAGCCCTCGATCTCCCCGGACATCCAGCCCGGCGACAGGATCTTCGGCAAGGTCATTGCGGCGAAGGTCGAAAAGGCCGAAAACGCGGGCGTGAACCTCTGGCGCCTCACGCTGCACGACGGGAAGGAGACCGTCACGCCCTGCCAGAACGTGCACGCGGGCGATCTCGTCGCCTACGACACGGCGAAGGACAAGGTCTGCACCCTCGAGGATCTGCGCGCCGAGCAGCGGGAGTTCCCCCACTGCATCCGCGACGGCATCTTCATCCTGCACGAACGCTGCAAGCCCGGGGACGATCTGGGCGCGCTGCTGGGGCTCGACGACCATGTGGTGGAGTTTGAGATCACGCCGAACCGCCCCGACTGCCTGTGCATGATCGGCCTTGCGCGCGAGGCCGCCGTCACCTTCAACAAGCCCCTCAAGCTGCACGCCCCCGTGGTCGAGGCCAGGGCAGGCGGCGACATCCGCGACATGGCGAAGATCGTCATTGAAGAGCCCGCGCTCTGCCCGCGCTACATCGGCCGCATGGTGAAGAACGTCAGGATCGGCCCCTCCCCCGCCTGGATGCGTGAGCGCATCCGCAACGCGGGCATGCGCCCGATCAACAACCTCGTGGACATCACCAACTACGTCATGCTCGAGTACGGCCAGCCCATGCACGCCTTTGACTTCAGCTGCGTGAAGGACGGGGAGATCCACGTCCGCCTCGCCCGCGAGGGCGAGAGCATCCAGACCCTCGACGGCGCCGAGCGCCAGCTCACGCCGAATATGCTCTGCATCTGTGACACGGACAAGCCCGTCGCCGTCGCGGGCGTGATGGGCGGCGCGAACAGCGAGATCGTGGGCGACACGGCGATGGTGCTCTTTGAGTCGGCCAACTTCAACGGCCCCTCCGTGCGCCGCACCGCCACCGCCCTCGGCATGCGCACCGACGCCTCCTCCCGCTACGAGAAGGGGCTTGACCCCGAGAACACCTATCTCGCCGTGCAGCGCGCCTGCGAGCTCGTGGAAATGCTGGGCTGCGGCGAGGTCGTGGAGGGCGTCATCGACGTCTACCCCGGCAAGCGCGAACCGAAGACCGTGAAGCTCGAGCCGGAGAAGATCAACGCCCTGCTCGGTACCGACATCAGCGAAGCGGACATGCGCGATACCCTCCTGCGCCTCGGTTTCACGCTGGACGGCGACACGATCATCGTCCCCTCCTGGAGAGGCGACGTGGAGCACTACTCCGACGTTGCCGAGGAGGTCGCGCGCATCTACGGCTATAACCGCATCCCCACCCGCTTCACGGGCAGCGGCACGACGATGGGCGGCTTCAGCCCCGTGCAGCAGTGCGAGCGCCGTCTGGGCGAGCTTTGCCGCGGCTTCGGTCTCGACGAGATCATCACCTATTCCTTCATCAGCCCCAGCTACTACGACAAGATCCGCTGGCCGAAGGACGATCCCAGACGCGACAGCCTGCGCATCTTAAACCCCCTCGGCGAGGATACCTCCATCATGCGCACGACGATCCTGCCCTCCATGCTGGAGATCGTGAGCCGCAACGTGCACTACCGCAACAAGCAGGCTGCCCTGTATGAGATCGGGCGCATCTATCAAAAGCGCGAGGACGGCCTCGCCGACGAGCCGAAGATCCTCTCCATCGGCGCTTACGGCGAGAAGATGAGCTTCTTCGTGCTCAAGGGCTGGGTCGAGGCGATCCTCAGGGCGCTGGGCATCCCCGCTGCGCACTTCGAGCAGGAGCGTCACAACCCCTCCTACCACCCCGGGCGCTGCGCCGTGCTGAGCGTTGGCGGCACCGAGCTTGGCGTGATGGGTCAGATCCACCCCGAGGTCGCGAAAAACTACGGCGTGGACGCGGAGGTCTACTGCGCGGAGCTGCGCTTCGACGCGCTCTTTGCGCTCCAGGGCGCGACGCCGGTCTACCAGCCCCTGCCCCGCTTCCCCTCCGTCAGCCGCGACATCGCCGTGGTCTGCGACAGGGATGTCCCCGTGGGGCGCATGATCGAGGCCATCCTCGCAAGCGGCGGGAAGTACCTCAAGGAGTGCAGCCTCTTCGACGTTTACACCGGGCACCACATCGCCGAGGGCAAGAAGTCCGTCGCCTTCTCGCTGACCATGCGCGCCGACGATCAGACCCTCACCGACGAGCACGCAGAGGAGACCGTGAAGAAAGTCCTCGCCGCCCTGCAGGAGCGCTTTTCCGCCGTCATGCGCTGAGTTTGCGGGCTTCATCCACCATTTTTATCAATTTTTTCATGGAATTTTCGTCTTTTTCCCCCATTTAGCACTTTACTTGTGCTGTTTATCTGCTATAATAGAAGCATCTTTGAAGTGAAGGAGGGAAGGGCCGTTGGAGGACGCAACCAGAAAATTTACCGCGCTGGACAGCAAGGCCGAGATGAAGGAGATCCTTTCGTCTGTCTATAACTCCCTCATGGTGAAGGGCTACAACCCCATCAACCAGATCGTGGGCTATATTCTGTCGGAGGATCCCACCTATATCACCAACTACAACAACGCCCGCACGCTCATCACCCGCATCGACCGGGACGAGCTTTTGCAGGAGCTGCTGAGAACCTACCTTGCGAAATAACAGCAGGGCAGCTCTAAAAACTCGGGTCCGGCGCAGCGCCGAGAGATTTTGCCTCAGATTGAAGGGCAAAAAACGCAGGAATACTTTGTGTATTTCAAGTTTTTTGCACAAAAAGCTTGGGCAAAAGATCCGGCGCAGCGCCGTACAGGAGTTTTAGAGATGCCCAACAGGGGCTTTGAAAACCTCGT
>CAJOFI010000003.1 GCA_905233595.1 uncultured Oscillospiraceae bacterium
CGGGCAGGCGGACAACATCCGCCGCGCCATGTCGAAGAAGAAGCACAAGGTCATCGACGCCGAGCGCGTGGCCTTCGTGCACGGCGACGCCGCGCGCGGCATCGAGGGCGCGGTGAAGCGCGGCGTGCCGGAGAGCGTCGCCAACAGCATCTATGACGAGATCCTGGACTTCGCGAGCTACGCCTTCAACAAGGCGCACGCCGTGAGCTACGCCTTCGTCACCTACCGCACGGCCTACATGAAGCGGCACTACCCGCAGGAGTACATGGCGGCGCTGCTGACCTCGATCCTCGATAACTCCGTCAAGGTCTCCGAGTACATCGCCGAGTGCCGTGAGCTGGGCATCCGGCTCCTGCCGCCGGACGTGAACCTCTCGGACGCGAACTTCACCGTGGACGGGGAGAACCTGCGCTTCGGCCTCGTCGCCATCAAGGGCATCGGCTGGGGCGCCATCGAGGAGCTGGTGGCGGAGCGCGCTCAGGGCGGGCGCTTTGAGGGCTTTGAGGACTTCTGCAAGCGCATGTCCGGCAAGGACATAAACCGCCGCGCGGTCGAAAATCTCATCAAGGCCGGCGCCTTCGACTCCATGGGGCACTCCCGGCGCGCGCTGCTGGAGATCGCGGGCTCCGTCATCGACAGCTTTGCCCAGCAGAACCGGGACAACATCTCCGGCCAGCTCGACCTCTTCGGAAGCTTTGAGGAAAGCGCCCCCGCGAGCATCCCCATTCCGGACACGCCGGAGTTTTCCAAGCGCGAGCTCATGGCGATGGAGAAGGAGATCACCGGCCTCTATCTCACCGGCCACCCGATGGACGAGTACCGCGAGGCGGTGCGGCGCATCGGCGCGGTGCCCATCGGCGCGGTCATGAGCGATTTTGCCGCCGAGGACGGGCCGAGGAGCTTCCGCGATAACCAGTTCGTCACCGTTGCGGGCAGCGTCGAGTCCTTCCGCACGCGCACGACGAAGAACAACGCCCTCATGAGCTATATCCAGCTCGAGGACGACACGGGCAGCATGGAGCTGATCGCCTTTCAGCGCGCGCTGGACACGGGCGCGGCCTACCTGCAGAACAACGCCGCCATCATCGTCAAGGGGCGCATCTCCGTGCGCGACGAGAAGGAGCCGCAGCTCATGGTGGACAGCATCCGCCCCATCTCGGACTTGAACCTCATCGGCACCCAGGAGCCGCCGAAGCCTGCCGTCCGCCAGGGGCAAAAGCTCTGGGTGAAGCTCCCCTCGCGCTACGACCCCGCCATGAAGCGCATCGAGCTGATTTTGACCATGTTCCCCGGCGAGGGGCAGCTCATCCTCTGGTGCGAGCGCGAGCAAAAGCGCATCGGCGCAAAATGCCTCCTCCACGAGGGCCTGATCCTCGAGCTGCAGGAAATGCTCGGCAAGGAGAACGTCGTCCTGCGGTAGCGTGGTATGTTAAGTGGTCAGTAGCGTAGGGACGAGCATTGCTCGTCCCTACGCTACTGACCACTTAACATTGACTACTGTCTCAATGCTTCCCCTTGTACAAAACATACTTGAGCTGGCGGATGTCGAAGTCGAGGCAGAGGGCGCAGAAGTAGCTGCCGTCGTGCTGCTCGAGCAGGCGGTAGATGAGCTTCGTGATCGGCCAGGCGATGAAGGCCGAGGCGGTGCCGATGACGGCGGCAACGAGCACGTCGGAGGGGTAGTGCGCCATCAGATAATTGCGCGAGAAGGCCATCAGCAGCACCCACAGCACCGCAGGCAGCACCCATTTTTTGCCCCGGCTCAGGCAGAGCGACACCATGCCGGCCGCGGCGGCGGTCACGTGCCCGGAGGGGAAGGAGAAGCCGTCCTCCGCCGGGGAGCCGAGGAATTCCCAGAAGCCGCGATACAGCTCCTGCGCCTCGAAGGGGCGGGGTCTCGCGATCAGATCCTTCAAAATGACGTTCGTGATCAGCGCGCCACAGGCGACCGCACCAAACATGCAGACGCCCACCTTGCGCGTCCTGGGAAAGAGCATCAGCACCAGCGCCGCGAGGAAGAAGACGATCCCGTGCTCCCCGATGAGCGTGACGAGCTTCGTCAGCGGGGTCAGCAGGCCGCCCATCGAGACGGCGAGGCGGTGCATCAGGCTCAAAATCGCCCGGTCGTAGCCGGCGAAAAAGCTGTTGAGCCAGAGCGCGGCGGCAGTCAGTTCCATAAGCAATCTCCTTGTGTTACCGGAAAAATTCTCCGAAGTACTGGTTCTTCTCCGCGTCGCTCACGTTGAAGCAGGTGCAGAGACGGTTGATGGTGTAGTTGCGCCAGTTTTTGTCAATGATCCAGTTGCGCAGGCCGTTGACCTCGTTGTGCCAGCGCTCCATCGTCAGATCCCAGCGCTCGCGGTCGCGGGGCATTTCGGGCTCGAGCAGCGCCTCGTATTCGTCGATCTTTCTGAGGACGTAGTCGTTGTCAAACACCGTCCGGCAGAGCTCGGCGTAGCGGGTGAAGACCTTGTCGCGGAAGGTCGGGTTGTAGGAGAAGTTCGCGTACAGGGTCGGCATCTGGTTGCCGGAGTTGTTCTTGCCGTAGACCAGGGTCGTAAAGCTCGCCCAGTCGAAGTAGAACGCCCAGTCCATGTCGTAGTACACCAGCTCCCACTTGCCGCCGCTCTCCGGCGAGCGGTAGACCTTGAGGTTGCCCTGGGTGTCGGTGTTGGCGCTGTAGCTTTCAAAGAGCAGCCAGTCGATGAGGCTGTCCATGTTGAAGACCTTGTCCACCTCGTCGTAGCACTCGGCCTCGCGCGTGTTGTGGTGCGCGGTGTAGCTCACGAGATCCATGATGTCAGTGCCGAGGGCGAAGGGCGCCTTCATGTACTCCACGCTGTCCACGTCCACCCCGGCGTTGGAGGCGTAGTACTGGCGGCTGATGTCCTCCTTGAGGCAGTAGACGCCCCAGTAGCGCCCGTTGAGGTAGAGGATGCAGTATTTGCTGGCCTGGGTGTAGAGGGAATCCGAGGCCTCGGCGCAGAGATCCTGGAACAGCTCGTTGCGAAATTCCGAGAAGGTGTAGTCCTGCCCCGCGCGGATGGAGAGGGATTCAAACTCGTCCACGCCGTTGCCGAAGATGTCCACGCCCTCGAGCATGCCGCCGTAGCGGCCGGAGAACTTCACGCCCATGCTCTTTTTCGGCAGCTCCCGGCTCGTCCAGCCCTTGATGCCGATGCTGCAATCATGGTTGAAGACGGTCTCGCCGTTTTCAAACATCGTGAGGTTCGCGCCCTGCTTGCGCACCTTGTTGCCCTTGTTGTAGATCGTGGTGAAGTAGCCGGGGTCGTCGGTCGTAAGGCTCAGCACGGGCAGAACGTGGTTCTCGTTCACGATGAAGCTGAAGCTCGCCGGGCGGCTCGTAAGGCAGCCATCCTCCCGCGCGATCGCGCGGATCACCGTCGTCTGCGTGACGGAGAGCGGCTCGGTGTAGAGCGGGGAGGCGAGGGTCGGCAGACTCCCGTCGAGCGTGTAGTGGATCTCCCCCGGGGAGGAGAGCGCCACGCTCAGCCCCTCGCAGTTGTCGTACACGCCCTCCGCCGTGAGGCTCGTCGGGCGCGCGCTGATGCGGCGGCTGCCGTTTGCGTTCGCGCTGTGGGGCGTGGGCGTCTCAAAGTAGAAGAAGCCCGCCTGCCCGTCCATGCGCCCCATACTGCCCTCCACGGGAATGTCGTGCAGGGCGATATAGTCGCAGAGCGCGCCCGCGCCGTCGAAGAGGTAGAGCTGCTCCGAGGCGGCGTCGAGCGAGAAGCCCGTGTTGCGCGCCGAGGCGTCCTTCTCCCCGTCGCAGCGCAGCAGCAGCTCCTCCCCCGGGGCGAGCGTCACGTCCGGCAGGGGATAACGCTGCGGGTCGCTGAATTTGTCCGTCAGCGTGTAGCCCGGCAGGTACAGGCTCTCCCCGGAGACGTTCTTGAGCGTCACGAAGTCGAACATCTCCTCGTTTTCAATGGGGGTCGCCTTGTTGGAGACCATGACCTCCTCGATGCGCAGGAGGCTCGGCTCCTCGCGGTAGGCGCAGAGGCTCTCATAGCTCTCCGCCGTGTTGGGAAAGCCCGGCGTCGGGTAGGAGCAGAGCGTGAAGCCCTCCTCCGTGCGGATCTGGGAGAGATCCGCCGCCTCGACGCAGACCGCCGCGTCCTGCACTTCGCCGTTGGGATCGACCAGCACCAGCGTCTCCCCGTCGGAGACGGAGAAGAGCGGCTCCCCCAGCGGAATGAGCATGATGGCGCCCGCAGGCAGTTCCTGCGCGGAGAAGGCGCGACGCCCGCCCACCTCCTTGTCGGACAGCGTCCAGCCCTCGAGCGGCACCGGCGCGTCGGAGACGTTCTCGATCTCCACCCAGTCGGGAAAGGCGCCGTTTAAGAGCACGGCGGCCTTGTTCTTCGCCATCAGCTCGGAGATGCGCAGAAGCCCGTCGTAATTGACGCTCGGCGTCGGCTCGGGTGTCGGTTCGGACGCGGCTTCCGGCTCGCCGGGCAGGGCGCCCACAGACGCAAAAGGCGCCGAGGGCTCGCCCGGCGCCCCGTCAGGGATCGCGGAGCGGGGCGTACAGCCGAAGAGCAGCACCATCAGCGTAAACAGGCTCGCAAGGAGCGCAAGTAAAATTTTCTTTATCTTTCTCATAGCTGCATTCTATCACAGCCCACCGCCATTTACAACCGGAAATCCACGGATTTTTGGGAAAGATTCGCGGCTTTTTTCCGCAAAAGCCCTTGACAAGCGCGGAATTCACGGTATAATAGTGTGGCCTGTCCGAATGGGCGGGTTTATTTCCTTGCTCCCACGGGCGCGTTGCCGCTCAATTCCGTGTGGGGGCCAGAGACCAAAAGGAGGTGCAACCATGGCAAAAGCAAGCGAAAAGTACGAAGTGATGTACATCATCAGCCCCAAGCTCTCCGAGGAGGAGACTGCGGCGGTCGTTGAGAAGTTCAAGGCGCTTGTTGAGGCGAACGGTACTCTGGAAGAGTTGGAGGAGATGGGCAAGCGCAAGCTCGCTTACGAGATCAACTATATTTCCGAGGGCTACTACGTGCTGATGAAGTTCACCAGCGGCCCCGACTTCCCCGCTGAGCTCGACCGTATTCTCGGCATTACCGACGGCATTATGCGTCGCCTGATCACCCTGCGCGCAGAGTAAAGGAGACCGCTATGCTCAACCACATTGTTATCATGGGTCGTCTGACCCGTGACCCTGAGCTGCGCACTACCCAGTCCGGCGTGAGCGTCGCTTCCTTCGCGGTGGCTGTTGACCGCGATTACGTCGGCCGCGACAGCGGCGAACGGCAGACCGATTTTGTCGATTGCGTCGCCTGGCGCCAGACCGGTGAGTTCGTGTCCAAGTACTTCCACAAGGGCAGCATGATCGTTGTCTCCGGCCGTCTGCAGAGCCGCAAATGGCAGGACCGCGACGGCAACAACCGCACGAGCTGGGAAGTGAACGCGGACAACGTCTATTTCGGCGAGAGCCGCGCGAGCGCCAACAACGGCGGCGGCAACTACTCCCGCGACGCGGGCGGCTACGCGCAGAACAACGGCTACGCACAGAACAACTACTCCAACAGCTACTCCAACTCCGGCAATTACGGCTCCTACGACGGCGGCCACCAGCAGAGCGCGCCCGCTCCCTCTGCTTTTGCCGAGCTGGATGACGGCGACGGAGAGCTCCCGTTTTAATAACTGAGAATAGGAGGATACAGCTTTGGCTTTCGATAAGAACAATCCCAAGAACCGCAAGCGCAGAAAGGTTTGCCAGTTCTGCGTGGACAAGGCCACTTATATCGATTACAAGGACACCGCGAAGCTTCGCCGCTTCCTGTCCGAGCGCGGCAAGATCCTGCCCCGCCGCACCACCGGCACCTGCGCCATGCATCAGCGTGAGCTGACCGAGGCGATCAAGCGCTCCCGCCAGGTAGCGCTCCTGCCCTACGTGCTCGACTAATCGTTATACGAATCAACCGGGGATGTGAAAAACGGAGTTTTTCACATCCCCTTTATCCGCCCTGCCGATCGTTCGTCGGCGCAATACCGGCGAAAAATTCCGTAAAAAACAGTTGACCTCCCGCCCGGCTTATGGTATAGTATGTTTTACCTGTCGGACGAGAGGTGCTTTTTTCGTGCGCTTTTTCACGACGCGCGGATCGTTCCATACAGGGAGGCAATGCCCGCCTTTTGCGGGTAAATAAAATAGGAGGTGCCGAAATATGGCTGCAGGCGCAAGAGTAAAGATTACTCTCAGATGCGATGAATGCAAGCAGAGAAACTACAACACGGTCAAGAACAAGAAGAATACCTCTGACCGTTTGGAGCGGAGCAAGTACTGCCCCTTCTGCAGAAAGCACACCAAGCATGTTGAGACCAAGTAAGATCGGAAAGGATGCGTGAAAATGGCTGAAGAAAAGAAAAGCAACGCTGCTCCGACCAAGGCCGTCACCGCCGTGAAGAAGGACGACACCAAGCTCACTTTCTTCCAGAAGGTCAGCAAGTGGTTCCGCGAAATGAAGAGCGAGCTGAAGAAGGTCATTTGGCCGACCCGCAAGCAGCTCACCCAGAATTCGCTGATCGCCGTCGGTGTGATGCTGGTCTCCTCCGTGGTGCTCTGGGGCTTCGATGAACTGGCGCAGATGCTGGTTCGCGTCCTCTTTACGCTGGCGGGTTAAGCGATGGCGGAAGAGGCAAGATGGTACGTAGTCCATACGTACTCCGGGTATGAAAACGCAGTCGCCGCGGCAGTGATGAAGGCCGCGGAAAACCGCCGCATGACGGATCTGATCCGCGAGGTCAACATCCCGCTGGAGACCGTCACCGAGATCACCGAGTCCGGTGAGCAGAAAACGGTGGAGCGCAAGGTGTTCCCCGGCTACGTGCTGGTGAAGATGATCCTCACCGACGATAGCTGGCACCTGATCCACAACGTGCGCGGCGCGACGGGCTTCGTCGGCTCTGACGGCAAGGCCGTCCCTCTGACGGAGCAGGAAATTTACGATCTGGGCGTGGAACGCAAGGAGATCGTCGTGGGCTATGCTGTCGGCGACAGCGTGAAGGTCAACGACGGGCCGCTCACCGGCTTTATCGGCGTGGTGGAAGAGCTGGAACCCGAGAAGGATCGGGTCCGTGTGGTGGTCTCCATGTTCGGGCGCGAGACTCCGGTGGATCTGGAGCTCGACCAGGTCGAAGTCATCAAAGACTAATTCTAAGAAAGAGGTGCTCTTATGGCACAGAAAGTAGTTGGATACGTAAGATTCCAGGTTCCTGCCGGCAAGGCCACGCCGGCGCCCCCCGTCGGCCCGGCTCTGGGTCAGTACGGCGTGAACATCGGCCAGTTCACCAAGGACTTCAACGAGCGCACCAAGGGCGACATGGGTCTGATGATCCCCGTCGTCATCACCGTGTACTCCGACCGCAGCTTCACCTTCATCACCAAGACTCCTCCTGCCGCCCTTCTCATCAAGAAGGCCTGCGGCATTGATACCGCTTCCGGTGTTCCCCAGCGCGACAAGGTCGCCACGATCAGCAAGGAAGATGTCCGCAAGATCGCCGAGCAGAAGATGCCCGACCTCAACTGCACCGACATTGAGTCCGCCATGAGCATGATCGCCGGCACCTGCCGCTCCATGGGCGTCGTCGTCGGCGACTAAGGGAGCAGAGTGGGAGGATCGTTTCAATCCATTACACCACACTATTAGGAGGAAACAACATTGTTTAGAGGTAAAAATTACAAAGAGAGCTCCAAGCTCATTGATAAGCAGGCTCTGTATGACCCGCAGGAGGCGCTCCAGCTCGTCATCAACGCCAGCAAGGCCAAGTTCGACGAGACCGTCGAGCTGCATGTGAAGCTCGGTGTTGACGGCCGTCACGCCGACCAGCAGGTGCGCGGCGCCATCGTGCTGCCCAACGGCACCGGCAAGACCGTTCGCGTCCTGGTCTTCTGCCCGCCTGAGCAGGTGGAGGACGCCCTCGCCGCGGGTGCCGATTACGCCGGCGGCATGGAGTACGTCGAGAAGATCCAGAAGGAGAACTGGTTCGAGTTCGATACCGTCATTGCCAATCCCAAGATGATGGGCACTGTCGGCCGTCTCGGTAAGATCCTCGGCCCCAAGGGCTTGATGCCCTCCCCCAAGGCCGGTACTGTCACCCCCAACGTGACCCAGGCCGTCAAGGAGGCCAAGGCCGGTAAGGTCGAGTACCGTCTGGACAAGACCAACATCATCCACTGCCCCATCGGCAAGGTCAGCTTCGGCGCTGAGAAGCTGTACGAGAACTACGTGGCTCTGCTGGGCGCCATCAACAAGGCCAAGCCCGCCGCCGCGAAGGGTCAGTACATCCGCTCCTGCGTCACCGCCTCCACCATGGGCCCCGGCGTCAAGATCAACGCCCAGAAGCAGCTCTGATTTTACGATCAAAAAACCTCCCGTTCAGCCGAACGGGAGGTTTTTTCGCGGTCAGTGGTCACTGACCAGTGGCCACTGACTACTGGCCACTGGCCACTAACTCGGTTCCTGGGTAATAGTGCGCGAGGATGCTTTTGTAATCGCTGCCCGTCTCCGCCATGAGCTTTGCGCCGTATTGGCTCATGCCGACGCCGTGGCCGTGCCCTGCGACGGTGAAGACGAACCAGCCGTCGGTGTACTCGAGCGTGAAGGCCGTGGAGCGCAGGGAGAAGAGCGTGCGAAGCTGCGTTCCCCGGATGGCGACGCCGCCCAGCTCCACCGTGGAAACGCGCCCGCTTTGATCGCGCGTGAGCGCGCCCAGCCAGTCCTCCGGCTCGCCGGAGAGGTCGCAGTCCGGGAAGGCGGAGAGCAGCGTGTCCCTGAAGTCGAGCGGGGCGCAGCGCAGAGAGCTGATGAAGTTCGGCACCGTCTCCGCCGTCTCGGGGGTGGAAACGCTCACGAGGTACGGTCTGGGGTTCCAGACCTCGCCGCAGTCCTCGGTCGCCCCGGCGGAGGAGGCGTGGAAGGCCGCGAACACCGCCCGCCCCTCGTAGAGCAGCACCTCCCCGGCGGTGCCGTCTACCGCGCCGCGTATCCGCTGCTCACAGCGCTCGAAATCCCCGCCCCACTTTTCATGCCGCGCCGCCTCGTCCTGGTAGGCCTGGCAGCAGCCGGGGTCGGCGCAGACGTCCGCCTCGCCGTGCTTGTTCCCGTCCGCGCAGTAGATCGCGTAGGTACGCGCGGCGACGGCCTGCGCCTTGAGCGCCTCAAGCGGGAAATCCGCCGGCATCTCCGCCGCGACGACGCCCGCGAGATAGCGCTGCACGTCCACTTCCTCCACCGTCCCCGCCGCCGTCAGCAGGCGGATCGTCTCCGCCGGGGGCGAGGGCGCTTCCGTCGGCGGCGGCGCGGGCGTGTCCGCCGTGGGCGGCTTTTCCGGGACGTAGAGCAGCAGAAAGCAGGCAAGCAGACCGAGATACGCGCACAGCAGCGTTTTTTTCATAGGTTCCTCCCGAAGTCTTGACGCAGGGGTCAAATGCGTATAAAATAAGGCTTACGCCATCTGCTCAATATCTATGGAAACGGAACGAACATTATGCAAGAAAAAAAACAGGATAAGCAGCGGATCATGCTGCTGAAAAAAGCGCTGGAGATCACGCTGTACATCGCCGGCGCGGGCGCCTTCGGCGTCTTTCTGCGCTGGCTGCAGGTGATGATCGCCTTTGACGAGCTCGGCCTTGTAGATCCCAGCGCCTTCAACTTCCTCGTGCCCGCCTTCGTCATCGCCGCGGCGATCGTCTTCTACCGCTTTCTGGAGAAGGACAAGAGGCTGCGCCGCTCGGTGCCGGAGGACTTCGTCGGCGCGCTTCGGAACGATTACCGCATCTTCAGCATCGCCTGCTGGCTCGCGGGCTTCGTGCTCGCCCTCGGCGGCCTCTCCCTCTTCGGCAAGGCGGAGACCAGCAAGCTGGCCAATCTTATCCGTCTGATGTCGCTTCTCGCCGTGCTGAGCGGCGTGAGCGCGCCGCTGCTGCTGGAGCTTGCCCACCGCGAGGAGCGCCGCCCCCTGCCGCTCTGCCTGCTGAGCCTGCCGCCCGTGGCGCTCAACGCGGCCTGGGTCGTCTATCTCTACCGCGCAAACTCCATCAACAGCGTGCTCTGGTCCTACGTGCCGGAGCTTGCGAGCATCGCGGTGACCATGTTCGCCTTCGCCCGCATCGCGGGCTTCGCCTTCGGCTCTCCGAAGCCCGACCGCGCCCGCTTTGACGCAATGCTGGGCGGCTCGCTGTGCCTGATGTGCCTCGCGGACGACCGCTACA
Source organism: uncultured Oscillospiraceae bacterium (assembly GCA_905233595.1). GTDB lineage: Bacteria > Bacillota > Clostridia > Oscillospirales > Oscillospiraceae > Limivicinus. The sequence continues at coordinate 10,250 of CAJOFI010000003.1, forward strand.
CCGGGATGCAGCTCATGCTGCTGGGCATGTCGCTGCTGCTGATGCTCTACAACTGGGCGATGGTCTGCAACCTCCGCGAGGACGGGGGCGAGGAGACGGAGACGGCATGAACATCGGCGTCTTTGACGCGCCGGAGGCCATTCTGGACGCGGTGCGCCGCCTGGGCTTTCTGCCCTTCTTCAAAAACGAGGTGCCCGGCTTCTCCATCGCAGAGCACACCCCGCCGCAGCTCTGGTTCTCCGACGTGGCGGATGGCCCCTGGGAGTGGAAGGGGCCGGTCGCGCGCACGAAGGAAGTCCTCTACGGGAAGTTCTTCAAGGGGCGCGCGGGCTTCATCAGCCGGGACTGGTTCCCGGTCTTTGCCAACTACCGCCGCAACGGCTACGATTTCGACGCGCTGTATGACGACGGCTTCGCCCCCTACGGCGACAAGCAGATCTACGACGTTCTCGCCGCGCGCGAGAGCCTTCTGAGCAAGGAGCTCAAGACCCTCTCCGGCTACGGCAAGGGCGGGGAGAAGGGCTTTGACGGGCGCATCACGCGGCTGCAAATGCAGTGCTACGCCGTGATCGCGGATTTCGAGTATATGCAGGATCGCTTCGGCAAGGAATACGGCTGGGGCGTCGCGCGCTATGCCACGCCCGAGGCGCTCTTCGGGGAGGACTTCATGGCTGAGGCCTACCGCGAAGCGCCGGAGCGCTCGCAGGCGCGGGTCTACGCCCGTCTGCGCGAGATTTGCCCCGGGGCGGACGAGAAGCAGATCAAAAGGCTTTTAGGTGACTGAAATGACGACAAAGGAAATTTCGCGGCTGGTGGTGCTGCTTGCGGTGCTGGTGTTCGGCTTTGGGCTGATCGTGAAGCTCATCCAGGGCACGGCGGGTCTCGTGGGCAGCCTCTTCAATCTGATCCTCGGCATCGTGGTCGCGATGGCGCTGGTGTGCATCGTGATCTGGATGTTCTGGTACGCGAGCAAAAAGAGGAAAAAGTGATGGAAGCCTGGACGCTCGTGCGCCCCACGGAGGCGCATCTCGAGGAGGTCGCCGCCTATCGCGCGGCCTTTCTCGCCGCCGGGGACTCCATGGACGGCGCCGGCCCTCTGCGCCGCTTTGAAAACCCGGCGGACTGGCTGCGGCAGCTTCGGCTCTATGAAGACCCCGCCACCGTGCCGGAGGGTCTGGTGCAGGCCACGCAGTTTCTCTGCCTGCGCGAGAGCGACGGGCGCGTGCTGGGCATGCTGCAGCTGCGGCATGAGCTGAACGACACCCTTGCAAAATACGCCGGGCACATCGGCTACTCCGTCCGCCCGGACGAGCGCAGAAAGGGCGTCGCGCGCTGGATGCTGCGCGAGGCGCTGTCCTATTGCCGCGCGCTGGGGCTTGCGCGGGTGCTGATCACCTGCCACACGGGAAACGAGGGCAGCCGCCGCACGATCCTCTCTAAGGAAGTGCTGATTAATCCAGCTTCGGCGTCTACCGGCAAATTTCCGCCGGCTCTGCGTTGCAAAAGTTTGAAATACACAAAGTATTCCTGCACTTTAGCGCTTCCCTAACGGCGGCGTCTATGAGAGCACGGTCTACAAGCCGGACGACAACGAGTGGCTGGAGCGGTACTGGATCACGTTGTAGTTTTCAGTTTTCAGAGAAGAAAACGAAAACATCCAAACAATTTACCCCCGTCGCAAGAAGAGAAACGGATTCCGTTTCCTGCCTGAAAACTATAAACAGAGGCTGTGAAAAAACGGAGTTTTTTCACAGCCTCTGTTTATATCTCAACAGCCATAAGGCTGCCTGGTTTTCGGTTCCTGCTTACAGATTGCAGAAGGGAAGGGTCCAGTTATAGGAAACGAAATCCTTATCCTTCAGCAGGTTGGGAAATGCGGGCGCACTCTCGAGCTCGAAAACCGAGGAGATCTGACGATACTCACTCATGTCTTGTTGCCTCCTTTCTCTCAAGTTCGGTAGGGAGTATAGTCCTCTTCCAACCGAATTTCAAGAGCAAAGCTGCCCAATGTTTTGCCGTTTTGCCTAAAAACTTGCCTTAATTTTTGTGCAAACCGTCATTTTTTCCAAGCACCACGTTCAGTTCCGTGATGCCGTAGTAGGAAAAGAGGGCGAGCGCCGCCGCGTTCAGTCGCTCCCCGCAGACCGCGATGGGCACGGCGGGCGGGCAGCTCACGCAGGGCGAGGCCAGCACCCGGCCGAGGCATTGCGCCGTGGGCAGGGTCTCGAAGGGGGCGAGCAGCGCCTCGCGCGGCGTGAGCACGGCCTCCGCCGCTTCGCGCTTCGGCGGCGCGTCCGAAATCGGCGCGCGCGCGGGCAGGCGCAGCAGAAAGTCCGTCAGCTGCTCCAAGCCCTCCGTCTCCGGCGTGAGCATGAGCACGAGCTGATCCGGGTCGGCAAACTCCGGCACCATCCCCGCCTCCGTGAGCAGGTCAGAGAGCGCCTCGCCGGTGTAGCCCCGCGCTTTGGGCAGCAGCGTGAGCTTCAGGGCCTCCGTGCCGCAGGTCTGCCAGCCCGCCGCGGCAAGACGCGCCTTCGCTTTGCCCTCGCGGATGCGCGCGGGGTAATCGCCCGCGAGCAGGGGGTTGAGCGCGTCCAGCGATTGCAGCAGCAGATAGGAGGGGCTCGTGCTCGCAAAGAGCGCCATGGCCTGCTCGGCCATGTTCAGCAGCGCCGCAGGGCAGCCCTTCGCGAGGTGGAGATAGGCGCAGCCGGTCAGCGCGGGCAGGGTCTTATGCGCGGAATCGCAGCATAGGTCGGCGCCGCGATCCAGCGGGTGGCGCGAGGGGGCGAGGAATTTCAGATAGGCGCCGTGGGCGTTGTCCACCAGCAGCAGCGCCCCGTGCGCGTGGCAGAGCGCGGCGACGGGCGTCAGATCCAGCTCGTTTCCGAGATAATCGGGGCTCGTGAGATAGACCGCCGTGGGCTTCTCCTCCGCGGCAAAGAGCGCCTCCAGCTCCGCAGTCACCGGCGCGGAGGACAGCAGCGCCTCCCCGCAGCCGAGCCAGCGGATGGGCAGATCGAGCAGCGCCGCGCCCTCCAGAAAGACGCGGTGCGCGTTGCGCCCGGCGGCGACAAGCGGTTTTTTCCCGCTGAGGAGCGCGTATTGCCGCGCAAGCTGCAGCATGGCGCGGATGCAGAGGGACGAGCCCTCGGTGGAATAGAGCGTTCTCGCGCTGCCGAAGAGGGCGGAGGCGTTCTCCTCGCTCTCGCGGATGATGCCGCGCGCGTGGTACAGCACGTCCGCGCCGGGGATCTCGGTGATGTCCAGCGCCTCACAGCCGAGGCGCGGCCTTCCCTTGTGCCCCGGCATATGCAGCCGGAGGGGGGCTTCCCGCGCGTAGCGCCGCGCGAAGTCGCAGATGGGGCTGTTCATGCCCGGCGCTGCCTGTCGAGCTGCCGCGCGATGGCGAGCATGATGGCGCACTCCATGCGCTTGCGGAACAGCTCGCAGCCCGCCTCATACACGCCGGTGATCGCGCCGGTGGCGTGGTAGGCGTTCGCCGCGCAGCCGCCCGCGCAGTAGAGCCGCGCCCAGCAATCCCGGCAGGCGGGCTTCTGGTAGACGTTGCAGGCGGCGAATTCGCCCTGCACGGCGGGGTTATCCAGCCCCTTCCAGATGTCGCCCAGCTTGAACCTTTCGTCGCCCACGAACTGGTGGCAGGGGTAGAGGTCGCCCCAGGGCGTGACCGCCATGTACTCGGTGCCGGAGCCGCAGCCGGAGATGCGCTTGTAGATGCAAGGGCCGCCGGTGAGGGCGAGCATGTAGTGGTAGAAGGTGAAGGGTCTGCCCTCCCGGTCGCGCTCGAGCATCAGCTCGGCCAGCTCCTCATACTGCCGCATGACGAGCGCGCGATCCTCCTCGGTCAGGGCGGAGGGATCGTCCGGCGCGCAGACCACCGGCTCCATGCTCAGCTCCGTGAAGCCAAGCGCGAGCATCTGGCGGATGTCCGCGAGGAAATCCGGGTTGTAGTGCGTGAAGGTGCCGCGCATGTAGTAGCCCTTGCCGCCGCGCGCCGCCACCAGCTTCTGGAACTTCGGCACGATGCGCTCCCAGCTCCCGTTCCCGGCGTAGTCCACGCGGAAGCGGTCGTGCACCTCCTTGCGCCCGTCGAGGCTCAGCACGACATTGCTCATCTCCCGGTTGCAGAAGTCGATCACGTCGTCGTCGATGAGCACGCCGTTCGTGGTGAGGGTGAAGCGGAAGTTCTTGTGCGCGTCCTTCTCGATGCTGCGCGCGTAGGCGACCAGATCCTTCACCACCCGGAAGTTCATCAGCGGCTCGCCGCCGAAGAAGTCCACCTCGAGGTTGCGGCGGCTGCCGGAATGGGCGACGAGGAAATCCAGCGCCTGCTTGCCGACCTCGAAGGACATGACGGCACGCTCACCGTTATACTTGCCCTGGCTGGCGAAGCAATAGGAGCAGTTAAGGTTGCAGGTGTGCGCGACGTGCAGGCACAGCGCCTTGATGACGCCGCCGCTCTTTTCCTTGAAGCGCCCCGCCATCGGCTCAAAGGTGTCCGGCGTGAAGAGCCGCCCCTGCTCCTTGAGCGAGAGCACCTGCTCATAGCAGCGCTCGATCTCCCCACGCTCCAGGGCGGGATAGCTTGCCTGCAGGCTCTCGATTGCGTCCTCCCGGCTCTTCTGCTCAAAGAGCGCGATGCAGTCGTAGGCCAGGTCGTCAACCACGTGCAGCGCGCCGGAGCAGACGTCCAGCACGACATTGTAGCCGCCGAGCTTGTATTGATGGATCATTCGTTTTCTCCCTCTGTTTCTTTATGGAAAGTGGTTAGGATTCCGCCGATCAATGATCGGCGCTACGGCCATTTTTTTATAATAAATGCCGCCATGGAAATGGCGGCATTTACAGAAGTAAATTTGCTGTTCTTACTTCTCCGCGTTCTCGCACTGCTGGTTGGCAATGCCGCAGCTCGTCTTGCAGGCGGACTGGCAAGAGGTCTGGCACTCGCCGCAGCCGCCGTTCATCGCGCTCTGGCAGAGATCACGGGTCTCGATCGTCATGATGTGTTCCATAATACCCTCCAAACGTGGATAAAATTACGGGTATATCATACCGCAACTTCCCCCACTCGTCAAGCATTTCCTTTCG
>CAJOFI010000004.1 GCA_905233595.1 uncultured Oscillospiraceae bacterium
GTCGAGCATGCCCACCACGCCCTGTCGGATGCTCCCGTCGGTGAGCGTCCGCTCCACGTAGATAAAAGCGTTCTTGAATTCCCGGAAAAGCCCGCTCTGCAGGTACTCCTCCATCGTCTTGTGGATGCGCGCGGTCTCCTCCGCTTCGTCCCCGCCGAGCCGCGCCTCGGGCAGAACGAGGCGCAGCGCCGAGGGGGCGGCGCCGACCAGCCGCTCCGTCTCCCGCCAGTACTCCGGCTGGGCGCTGAACTGGTCGCAGGCGATCACCGCCCACTGCTCCAGCGCGTCTTCCCGCGGCAGCAGAATATCCGCGGATCGAAAAATGTTCATGCCGTCTCCGTCCCTTCGTCAATAACTTGCGTCAGCAGCCCGAGCACCAGCCGCCGATTCTCCGGCGCGTCGTCCACGCAGGTGCTGAGCGTGAGAATGTGATCCTCCAGCGCGATCTCCGTGTCCCCCGGGACGACCGTTCCGGGGGCGGTGCTGTTGATGACCGTCTGCAGATAGTCCACGCGATCCTGCATCACGGTCTCGTCATAGGCCGCGTCCAGCAGTACGTCGGGGAAAACCGTGCTCGCGAAGATCGTATAATGGTACTCCGCCGCCGGGGTATAGACGACGACGTCCCGGTGGCTCATGAAATAGTCGTAGTCCGCGTAATTTCGCAGCGCGCCGAACATCGAGCCGTCGGCCATGTTGTGGGCGTAGAGGATCGTGTTGAAGCGCGAGAAATCCTTCGGCACGCCGCCGAACGAGAACACGCAGCCGGGAAGCCCCTCGCTCTCGTCGAGGTTGCGATTGAGGTAGTATTCATCGTCCCCCGCCCGCTGCAGCACGGGATAGCTCACGCCGGTGCCGGGGATCTCGAGCCAGGCGTAGATATCGTCGTTCACCGCCCAAAGCGCGTCAAACTCGATGGGCGAAACGTAAGGGATCGGCGTCGGCGTGGGCTCGGCGGTCGGCTCGGGTGTGGGCTCCGGCGCCGGCTCCTCCGCCTGCTGTGCCTGCTGCGCGACGCGCGCATCGAGCATCCGCCCGGTCAGGATCAGCCCCCCTGCCGCCAGCAGGAGCAGCAGAACGATCAGAAAAGCTGTGCTCTTTTTCATGCGCCGCCCATCCGTCCGCCCGGGAAAAGCCCGTCTCTCTCTGTGTTACTCATACAAAAACTCCTGATTGCTGAAAACTATACGATCTTGACGCCCATGCGTCTCCCGTTGAGCTCATAGCTGAGGGTGAGGCCGTTATCAAACTCGACGCGGACGTTCTTCGCCTCGCGGTTGCGCAGCGCCTGGGCGTAGTGCGCCTTCGCCACCGCGCCGTACCTGGCCATGTTGTCCGAGTGCAGAAGCACGCCGCCCAGCACGCTGTTGACCGTGACGAGGACGTACTTCTGCTCGTCCGTGAGCTTGAGATTGTCCTCCCGCAGGAAGAACACGTCCGGGTCGTTGAGCCAGGCGCGGCCGTTCAGCTCCCGGCGGAAGACCGTGTTCATGATGGACTGCCGGGTGGAGACGCGCTCCCGGTGGGCAAGGCGCATGTGGGGCTTGTCGTCCCAGTCGAGCCCGACGTCGCAGCCGATGCGGCAGTAGTCCACCAGACCGAAGGCGGGCATCAGCGGCACCCCGCAGCCGAGGATGCGCTTCTCCCCGCAGAGCCGCCTGAGCAGCTCCATCGCGCGGATCATGCGCGCCGCGCGGCTCTCGTCCGATGAGCCGAAGGGCGCGGCGGCGTAGAGGAAGTCGAGCTTCACGAGGTCGTAGCCCCATTCGTTCAAGACCCGGTCGAAGACCCGCTCGAGATAGCCGAGCACCTCGGGGTGGTCGATATCCAGCGCGAAGAAGTCGCCCCAGTTGCAGCCGGCGCGCCAGGGCTCGCCCTTCTCGTCCTTCAAAAACCAGTCCCTGTGCTCGCGGTAGAGCGTGGAGGCCCTGTTCGCCACGAAGGGCGCGAGCCACAGCCCCGCCCGGAAGCCCGCGGCGTGAATGGCGTCCGCCGCCTGCTTCATCCCCTCGGGGAACTTCGCGCCGTCGGCCTCCAGCCAGTCACCCACGTTTACCTCCCAGCCGTCGTCGATCTGGAAGAGGTCGCCCGGCTGCAGATTTCCGGCGCAGCCCGCCAGATCCTCGCGGATGCTCTGGGCGCTGATGTCCTCATAGCGGTTGTACCAGCTCGTATAGCCCGCGAGCTTCTCCTGTGTGCGCGCCTTCACGCCGAGGGCGGCGAACCACTCGTCAAAGACCCGCTCCTCGGTGCCGTGGGCAAAATAGAGGTCGAAGGCGTGGAATTTCCCGCCGCAGCGCAGCCCCGCGCAGTCGCGCTCGATGCGCAACTCATGGCTCGCGGTGTCGTAGCGGAAGAGCGTGTAGCCGGGCTTTTCGTCCAGCGAAGCGATCAGCCGGAAGTCCTCCCCCTCGCGGAAGTAGCAGTAGCTCTCCCCGTGGGTGATGCCCTCCTTCTCGGGGTAGCTGACCCAGTTATAGTCGCCGTAGCGGTCGAGGCCGTAGTGCCGCACGACGGCCTTGGGCAGGCGCGAGATGCCGTGGGTGCGCCCCACGCGCGAATGCTCGGTGCTGTACGTCCAGCTCTGGTAGCCGTTCATGAAAATCCGCCCCTCCGCGCTCAGCGGCACGTTCATGGAGGCCTCCACCTTCACAAGCTCGTCCTCGGGCAGCGTTTCCACGATATGCAGCGCCCCGTGCGGGCGGTCGCAGCTACCGAAGACGGGAGGATGGTTTTTCAGCGTGATCTTGTAATGGATGCGAATAGCCATCTTTCTCTCCTTATCATATGGTGTTATGAGCCTGTCTGCGTGCTTCCCCCTCACCGAAGGCCGACAGGGGGTGTCCCTTCAGTCACCGCCGCAAGCGGCGGCGACAGCTCCCCCATGGGGGGAGCCGTTTATTCGTATGCGGTTCGCGCCGGGACTGACGCCTGTTATTTTACGGTAAATTCCACCGTGACGCTGCCGCAGCCCTCGGCGGAGAGCGTAAGGCTGCCCTTGCCGCGTGTGCCCCTGGTCTTCACATAGCAGCCGCACATGCCGCCCTCGGCGGTCACGGCGTCCGGCCCCACGAGGGTGATCGCCCCGCGCGCCTTGAGCTTCACGGGGACTTGGGCATAGGGAGCGCCGTTCCCGTTCTCGTCGAGCACGCGCACGCGCACCGCCGCCATGTCGTAGCTCTCGCCCTCGTGCAGCAGCTGCTGGCTCACGCGCACCTCCAGATGCAGCGCAGTCCCCGGGCAGCGGGTCTGGCTCACGACGCTCACGCCGTCCTTCACGCCCTCGAAGCGCCAGCGTGTCGCCTCGCCGCCCCAGTTGCCGATGTACTTGCCGTAGAGCGCGACGCCGTCCTCAAGTTTCATGTTGTAGCGCATCATGCAGTAGAGCATCTTCGCCTTGTCGGCGGGGGGCATGTTGCTCATGCCGTACTTCCCGGCGGAGAGGAGCGCCTCCTTCAAGGGCTGCGCCTGCTGCTTGGGAAAGCCCTCCTGCGTCTCCAAAAGGCAGCCTACGGTGTCGTCGATCAGCACCGGCCCGTGTTTGAGCCCATCCCAGCCCCTGGGGGTGAAGGAGGCCACGAAATTGTCGTTTTTATACAGATCCACGCGATCGGCGTTGGTGAAAACGTAGATATCCCCGATATTGCCGCCGGGATAGTCCCCGATGTCCATGGGGTTCCCGACCTCGAGGACGGGACTGTCCTCCCCCTGGCTGGCGTAGAGCGCGGCGGCGAGCTTCGGGTTGCGGAAGGCGTCGAGCACGCCGTGATAGCAGACCTTGTCGCCGGAGCCGAAGTCCTTGTGGGTGGGGTAGTCGAACATGCACCAGCCGAAGCAGCCCGCGTGCTCCCCGTCGGCCAGGGCGGCGTTGAGCACCCGCGCGTGGCGCAATGCGTGCTCCTGGCGCTTTGCCCAGGGGTCAAAGCTCTTGGTGGGGAACATGTGCCCGCTGTGCTCGGAGATGAGCAGCGCCTTCGACATATCCGGCGTGACCTTCTCCTTGGGGCGGCAGCCGGGATTCTCGCCGGTGTGGGAGAAGTCGTTGAAGGCGTAAACGTCCTCGAGCAGGCTGCTCTTTTCGATATAGCGCACGCCGGAGGTGGGGCGGCTGGAATCGAGCTTGCGGCAGAGCGCGTTCGTGCGCTTGTAGAATTCGTCGTTGTCCTGGCTCTCGTTGATGCGCACGCCCCAGAGCACGATGCTCGGGTGGCTGCGGTACTGCGTCACCATCTCGCGCACGTTCTCCACCGCCTGGTCCTGCCAGGCCTCGTCGCCCACGTGCTGCCAGCCGGGGATCTCGGTGAAGACCATCAGCCCCAGCTCGTCGCAGGCGTCGATGAAATGCCGGCTCTGCGGATAGTGGGAGGTGCGCACGGCGTTGCAGCGCAGCTCCTCCTTCAAAATGCGCGCGTCCTCATATTGCAGATGCGCCGGGGCGGCGTAGCCGATATAGGGGTAGCACTGGTGGCGGTTGAGGCCGCGCAGGAAGCTCTTCTTCCCGTTGAGATAGAAGCCGTCGGCGCGAAAGTCCACCGTGCGGAAGCCGAAGCGCTTTTCCTGCGTGTCGAGCACCCGCATGTGCCGATCCAGCAGCTCCGCGCGCAGGGTGTAGAGCTTCGGGCTCTCGGGGCTCCAGGGTCTGGCGTAGGGCACGCGCACCGTAAAGCGCTCGTTGCCGACCTCGCTCGCAAGGCACTTCTCCCCGTCGAGCACCGACAGGCGCACGAGCTTCTCCGCCCCGACGAGCGTGAGCTGCGCCTCGAGTCTGTCAAGGCTCGGCGTGAAGACGTAGAGATCTTCGATATAGTCCTGCCCACGCACGTCGAGCCAGACCTCGCGGTAGAGCCCGCCGTAGGTCAGATAGTCGATCACAAAGCCGAAGGGCGGCACGGCGGGATTCTCCGTGCTGTCAAGCTTCACGCAGACGGTATTTTCGCCGCCGTAGTTCACCGCGTCCGTGATCTCCACGCGGAAGGCGGTGTAGCCGCAGCGGTGCTCGCAGAGCTTTGCGCCGTTGACGAAGACCTCCGCGATGTGCGCCGCGCCGTCAAACTGCAAAAAGAGCCGCTTGCCGCGATCGCTCTCCGGAACGTCCAGCGCGCGGCGGTAGCCGTAAACGCCCTCGTAGTTTTTCGGGCTTGCGTAGTGCAGCGGGGTCTCCTGTACGCTGTGGGGCAGGCGCACGGGCACGGTCTCCCCGCCGCCGGTGAGCAGCTCCTCCGACCAGTGTTCGGCAAACTCCCAGGAGCTTGAAAGGTTAAGCATGGCATTTCCTCCGTATTGTCAGCAAAGTCTGTTCCATTATCTATATATTGTATCATATTCCCCCTTTGAGCACAAGACGCAATCTGCTTTTCGCCCGCCTTTTTTCTTATTGAAAAAACGCTTCTCGCGGTTGACAGGCGGCGGGGCTTTCGTGTATAATTGTTTGGACATGCTATAGCTTTATCAATTTCAACCAGCCAATATACTTGACAGAGAGGAAGCAACACATGGAAACCAAAAACATTCGCAACATCGCCCTCCTCGGCCACGGCAACTGCGGCAAGACCAGCCTGGCTGAGAGTATGCTCTTCGTCACCGGCGCCATCGACCGCATGGGCAAGGTCACCGACGGCAACACCGTCTGCGACTACGACGCCGAAGAGATCAAGAGACAGATCACCATCTCCTCCTCCGTCGCTCCCGTGAGCTACGCCGGAAACAAGATCAACGTCCTCGACTGCCCCGGTTACTTTGACTTCGTGGGCGACGTGCTGTGCGCCCTGCGCGCGGTGGAGGCGGGCTTCATCCTGCTGACCGCGAAGGACGGGCTGTCCGTCGGCGCCGAGAGAAGCTGGAAGTACCTCAAGGCCGCGAACCTCCCCACCGCTTTCGTCGTCTCCAAGGCCGACGAGGAGCATGGCGACTACTTTGCCGTCGTCGAAGCGCTGCGCGCCAAGTACGGCAGCATCGTCGCTCCCGTGACGATCCCCAGCTCCGACGGCAAGGGCGTCATCGACCTCGTGCACAACGTCTGCTACAGCTCCAACGGCGCCAAGACCGTCAAGGGCGCCGTCCCCGCGGCCGACGCCGGTCACGTTGAAGACCTGCGCATGGAGCTGATGGAGACCGCCGCCGGCGCCACCGAGGAGCTCATGGAGAAGTTCTTTGAGACCATGGAGCTGGAGGAGGCCGACATGGTCGCCGGGATCAAGGCCGGTATGAAGGATCGCTCCGTCGTGCCCGTGTTTGCGAGCGCCGCCATGCTCAACGTCGGCACCGAGGCTCTGCTCCAGGGCATCGTGGACTACGTTCCCAACCCCGCCGAGATGGACGATATCGACCCCGCCGCCCCGGTTCTGGGCTTCGTGTTCAAGACCGTGTCCGACCAGTTCGGCAAGTACAGCTTTGTCAAGGTCATGAAGGGCGCCATCACCTCCGACCTGTCCCTCAGAAACGTGCGCGCCTCCAGCACCGACAAGCTCGGTCGTCTCTACACCGCCTCCGGCAAGAAGATGACCGAGGTGAAGGACGCCTGCTGCGGCGACATCGTCGCCATCGGCAAGATGGATTGGAAGACCGGCGACACCGTCTGCGACCCCAAGAACGAGGTCGAGCTGCCCGCCATCGAGATCCCCGAGCCCTGCTACTCCGTCGCCATCGCTCCCAAGACCAAGGGGCAGGACGACAAGGTCGCGACCGGCCTTGCCCGTCTGAACGAGGAGGACGTCTCCTTCTCCCTCGTCAACAACGCCGAGACCCATCAGATGGTCATTTCCGGCGCCGGTGACATCCAGGTCGATGTGCTCTGCGCCAAGCTCAAGAGCCGCTTCGGCGTGGATACCGAGCTCAAGCCCGCCCGTGTCGCCTACCGGGAGAAGATCAAGGGCAAGGTCGAGGCCCACGGCCGCCACAAGAAGCAGTCCGGCGGCTCCGGTCAGTTCGGCGACGTGTGGATCCGCTTTGAGCCCCAGAGCGAGCAGGACGATATGATTTTTGCCGAGGAGGTCTTCGGCGGTTCCGTTCCCAAGAACTTCTTCCCCTCCGTCGAGAAGGGTCTGCGCAACGCGGTGCAGAAGGGCGTCCTCGCGGGCTACCCGCTGGTCGGCCTCAAGGCCACGCTGTACGACGGCTCCTACCACCCCGTTGACTCCAACGATATGGCCTTCCAGACGGCTGCCCGTCTCGCCTACCAGGACGGCATCCCCAAGGCCAAGCCCACCATTCTCGAGCCGATCGGTCTCCTGCAGGTCACCATTCCCGACGCGAACCTTGGCGACATCATGAGCGATATCTCCTCCAAGCGCCGCGGCACCGTGCTGGGCATGAACGCCGAGGACGGCATGCAGACCGTTGAGGCCGAGGTTCCCATGGCCGAGATGGGCTCCTACACCATCGACCTGCGCTCCATGACCCAGGGTCGCGGTTCCTTCAGCCTGAAGTTTGTCCGTTACGAGGAAGCCCCCGGCAACGTGCAGCAGAAGGTCATCGAGGAAGCCAAGGCTCTGGCCGAGAACGAGTAATGTCTTAGACAAGGGGATGTGAGAAATCACATCCCCTTGGTTTTGAGTTTTGAGTACTGCGTTTTGAGGAGAACGGATAAAGAAGTGAGGCGCAGTCCGGCCAAGCGCTCCCGTACTCCTCTCAACGCGCAGAACACACAAATGGTACTGCCATGAACACGAAACTATCGAACATCAAGAATATCGCCTGGGCCTTTGCGATCGTTCTCTCGCTCGCCGTCGTGCTGGTGGGGCTGGGTTTTGCCGCCTTCACGCGCCACCACGGCGCCATCGAGCGCCCGACGGTGCTGCTGGGTGAGGCCGCCGCCGCGCGGGATGCCGCCGCGGCCGCCGAGAAAAAGGCGGAGGACGCGGCGAAGGCGAAGGACGCCGGGACGGTCTACCTCCTCGGCGAGAGCGGGGACGCGGGGCAGAGCTATATCGACTCGCTCACCTTCCTCGCCGACAGCGCGATGGTCGGCCTGCGCGATTACGGGCTGCTCTCCGGCGGCACGGGCACCGCCCAGGTCTGGAGCAGCGGCACGGGCGTCATTCCGGCCTCCCAGCTTGCGAGCTTTACGATCCGCTACCCCGGCGACGGCTCGGAGATCTCCCCGGCGGACGCCGCGATGATCGCAAAGCCCAAGACCCTCGTGATCTCCCTCGGCTCCGACAGCCTTGCGCAGGTGAGCGAATCGGCCTTTATCGCCTCCTTTGAGGGGCTCGTGCGCAACGTCCAGCAGGCAAGCCCCAACACCACGATCATCATCTGCACGCTCAGCGGCGTCACCGGGAGCTATGCCGGGAGCGACGGGCTGAATAACGCCATGATCGCGGACGCGAACCGCTGGCTCTCCCAGGTCTGCGCCGACTGCGGGGTCTACCTCACGGACGCGGCCTCCTCTATCAGCGACGCAAACGGCGCCCTGCTCGCCGAATACGCCTCCTCCAACGGCAAGACTCCGAACTCCGCGGGTCTCACCCGCGTCCTCCAATACCTGCGCACCCACGCGGTCGTGTAGGCAGTTTTCAGTTTTCAGTTTTTAGTTTTCCGGATCGTTCGCCGCGTCTGAAAACTGAAGGCTGAAAGCTGAAAACTGAACCGGGATTGTTCAAAAAAACTTGTGATTTTGTTCATAGCCATGTCATAATTTCCGGTTATGATACAATCACTCCAAAGGAAAGAGCAATCCAAAATAAAAGAGGTCTTATTCATGTTTGTGCCTGAAGAAGAGGCAGGCGAGGTTCGCGAGGAAAACAGCGGCGAGGCGATCCGTGAGGAAACGTCCGAAGCCATCCGCGAAGCCGCGCAGGAAAACGAAAGCATCCACGAGGCGGAACCCGACGCGCAGGCGGAGCAGCCCAGCGATTATGAGGGCGACGCCCGCGAGCAGGTCTATGCCGACGCGCATTACGAGCCGGCAAACGAGAGCACCGTGCCGCCCCGCTACTATTGCCCGCCCGAGCGCCCCGTGAAGGAGCCGAGGGCGAAGAAGCCCCGCAAGTCCCACGCGCTGACGAAGGCCGCGTGCCTCGCGCTGGTGAGCGCGATGCTGGGCGGCTTCGCGGGCGCCGCCATCACGGCGGGGAACCTGAGCGGGAGAGTTGACGAGCTGGAGAGCCGCCTTTCCCAGAACGAGAGCGCGGTGGCCTCCGTCTCCTCCTGGCAGGAGGTCGTATCGGCAAGCCCCGTCGCGAGCACCGGCGAGAGCGGCGCATTGAGCGCGGCGCAGATCTATGACCTGGCCTGCCGCCAGGTGGTCGGCATCACGACCGACGTGACCTACACCAACTTCTTTGGGATGAAGAGCTCCTCCGCCGTCAGCGGTTCGGGCTTCATCATCTCCGCCGATGGCTATATCGTCACCAACTACCACGTCATCGAGTACGCCGTGCAGCAGAACTCCCCCATCACGGTCATGACCTATGACGGCACCAAGTACACCGCCACCATCGTCGGCACCGAGCAGGCAAACGACCTTGCGGTGCTGCGCATCGACGCGACCGGCCTCACCCCCGCCGTCTTCGGCAGCAGCGAGAGCCTGCGCGTGGGCGACGCGGTCTACGCCGTCGGCAATCCCCTCGGCGAGCTGGAGTTTTCCATGACCAGCGGCCACGTGAGCGCGCTTGACCGCGTCATCACCACGCAGGAGTCCGAGGCCATCAACATGTTCCAGTTCGACGCCGCGGTCAACCCCGGCAACTCCGGCGGGCCGGTGTACAACAGCCTCGGCCAGGTGGTCGGCGTCGTCACCGCGAAGTACAGCTCCACCGGCGTGGAGGGTCTGGGCTTCGCGATCCCCGCGAGCGACGCCTCCTCGATCGTAAACGACCTCATCACCAAGGGCTATGTGACCGGCAAGGCCTACATGGGCGTCTGGATGGATGAGCGTTACAGCGCCATGTACGCGCAGTATTACAATATGCCTCTCGGCGCCTACATCTCCGACGTGAGCAGCGGAAGCTGCGCGGAGGCGGCGGGCATCCAGAAGGGCGACGTGATCACGAAGTTGGGCGAGACGGAGATCCGCAGCTATACGGAGCTTCGCAACGCCATCAAGCGCTACTCCGCCGGGGACACCGTGGACATCGAGCTCTACCGCGCCGGTGAGAGCCTGACCGTCACGCTGACCTTTGACGAGGCCAAACCCGAAGGGGCTTAAGGGCATCGCTAAAAACCCCTGCCCGAAATAAAATATGATTCCTCTCCTTCTTTTTCATCCTCTCTTTTCTCCCTAAACGAAGGATCTCAGGTCAAAAGCCTGGGATCCTTTGTTTTTGTTCTTCCTCACCCGGTCGGAATAATTTCCGCTCCCGCGTGGGACAATAGCATTACACCCACCGGCTTACATATACTGGTTTGGGCGATTCTTTTCCCCGGAGTGTGAAGACCATGGTCAAACGTGGAGATATCTATTTTGCCGACCTCAGCCCGGTCGTCGGCAGTGAGCAGGGCGGGATGCGCCCGGTACTGATCGTCCAGAACGACACCGGCAACCGCCACAGCCCCACCGTGATCGCCGCCGCGATCACGAGCCAGACCGGCAAAGCGCGGCTTCCGACGCACATTCGCCTCTCAAGCCAGTCAACCGGGCTCAACCGCGACAGCATCATTCTGCTCGAGCAGATCCGTACCCTGGACAAATCCCGCCTGCGCCAGTGCATGGGGCGGCTGGATGAGAAGACCATGAGCAAGGTGGATAACGCCCTCATGGTCAGCATGGGTCTCCCGCTTTCGCGTTCATAAAGCAGCGCACCCCGTTCATATACTGAACGGGGTGTTTTTGATGGACTATCCGATCTATGAAAACGGCAGAGAAATCGGGCGGCTTTCCGCGCGCGAGGACGGGCTCTACACCGTGTTCGAGGCGGTGCTCCGCGCGCGGGAGGGGCTGACGAAGCTCTATCTTCTCGGGGAGGACGGCTGGCGCGTGCTCGGCGTGATGGAGCCGCGCGGCGAGACTTGCCGCCTCGTCCGCCGGCTGAGCCGCGCGGCGCTCCCCGGCGCGATCCGCTGTGCCGCCACCTCTCCGGGGGCGTCCGCCGTCCCCGAAAAGCGGGCGGAGGAAGCCGCCTGGGTTCCGGGCGTGGGCGGTACCCTGCGCGACGCGCGGCGCGGGCTCGTCGCCTTCCCCGCCAGACTGCGCGCGCCGGGAAAGGGGGCGCGGATTGCGCTCATCGACGGAAAAGAATACATTGTTTTTCGCTGGTAAATACGGTATAATGCAGGTTGAGAACGCGTACAGCCGCTCTGCGGCAGCTTGCGCGGCAAAAGGAAAGGTGACAGCTATGCAGATGACCGATTTGATCGCGAAAAAACGTGACGGCGGCAGCCTGAGCACGGAGGAGATCCAGTACATGATCCAGGGCTATACCCGGGGCGAGATCCCGGACTATCAGATGTCGGCCATGTGCATGGCGATCTTGCTGCGCGGCATGGACGACCGCGAGACGCTGGACATGACCCTCGCGATGATGCACTCCGGCGAGACGATCGACCTCTCCCCCATCCGGGGCGTCAAGGCGGACAAGCACTCCACCGGCGGCGTCGGCGATAAGACGAGCCTGGTGCTCTGCCCGATGGTGGCGGCGGCGGGGCTCAAGATCGCGAAGATGGCCGGGCGCGGCCTGGGTCACACCGGCGGCACCATCGACAAGCTCGAGAGCTTTCCCGGCTTCAGCACCGCGCTGAGCGAGGAGCAGTTTTTCCAAAACGTCAACTCGGTCTGCGTCGCTATCAT
>CAJOFI010000005.1 GCA_905233595.1 uncultured Oscillospiraceae bacterium
GAAAATCGCAGGAATACTTTGTGTATTTCAAGATTTGACAACGAAGCTACAGGTGAAAAAGGCAAGTCAGATTGCACAAGTTATTTCGGAACAGATCCTAAGGCGTTTTGGCGTCTTTCGTCTCCCCTTTCCGAAAACAAAAAGCCGGGAACCAAGCGCGCTTTAATTCGCTATCGTGCAAAATTAACAAGCGCGGCGGCGGGTGAGCGGCGGGCTTGTTGCACATTTGATAAAAATGCAATTTGTTCTTTACAAACGCTGTTTTTGCGGTTATTATTCAGCATATATACAGCAAAAGTTGTATATCAAGTTCAAAATGAAAGGACGAAACCACATGAAAAAGCTGCTTTCTCTGCTGCTGGTTCTCTCGCTTCTGGCCTCTGTCGGCGTGACCGCCGCCTTCGCCGAGAGCGACGCCTATCTGGGCGTGATGCTCAGCACCAACGTGATGTCGCTTGACACCAACCTCGCCACCGACGGCGAATCCTTCGAGGTGATCGCCGACTGCATCGACGGCCTCATGCAGATGGACGCCGACGGCGCCGCGATCCCCGCCATCGCCGAGAGCTATGATCTCTCCGACGACGGCACGGTCTACACCTTCCACCTGCGCGACGCGAAGTGGGCAAACGGCGATCCCGTCACCGCCTACGACTTCGAGTTTGCCTGGAAGCGCATCGCCGAGGAGGCCGGTGAGTACGCCTACCTCTTCGACACGAGCGTCGGCTGCATCAAGAACGCGGACGCCATCATCTATGAGGGCGCCGACCCCGACACGCTGGGCGTCGAGGCCGTGGACGAGAAGACCTTCGTTGTCACGCTGGAGGTTCCCGTCTCCTTCTTCCCGAGTCTGATGTACTTCCCCACCTTCTACCCGATCAACCAGGCCTTCTACGAGAGCCTTGACGAGGGCACCTACGGCACCAGCCCCGAGACCTTCCTCTCCAACGGCGCCTTCATCCTCGAGAGCTACACCCCCGGCACCGCGAGCCTCAGCCTCAAGAAGAACCCCGACTACTGGGATGCCGACAACGTGAAGCTCGCCGGGATCAAGTACCAGGTCATCCAGAACTCCGGCGAGGCGCTGGACGCCTTCAACAAAGGTGAGCTGGACGTGGTCACCATCTCCGGCAACCAGGTCGCCGCGGCGCAGAAGGACGCGGCGCTGGCCGACAAGCTCGCCGTCACCGGCGCGGGCTACCTCTGGTACCTCTCCTTCAGCCAGACCGAGAACAACGCCCAGGGCGGCATGCTGGCAAACGCCAATCTCCGCCTCGCTATCAGCAACGTCATTGACCGCTACAACCTGACCGACAACTACGTGATGGACGGCTCCCTCGCCACCTTCACCGCCGTGCCGCCTCAGTTTGCCGCGAGCAGCACCACCGGCGTGGACTTCTCCGCCGACCAGGATCTCTTCCTCGACTACTGCGACTACAACCCCGAGGCCGCGCAGGACTTCTACGCCAAGGCCAAGGAGGAGCTGGGTGTTGACAGCTTCACCTTCACGATCATCTACGGCAGCAACGAGGGCAACGAGGTCGCCCTGGTCGCCCAGGCCATCAAGGAGGACATCGAGGCCGAGCTTGACGGCGTGACCATCAATCTCCAGCCCATGACCAAGAGCGAGCGTCTGGACAAGATGCAGAACGACAACTACGACATCGCCCTGACCCGCTGGGGTCCCGACTACGCCGACCCCATGACCTACCTCGGCATGTGGATCACCGACAACAGCAACAACTACGGCTTCTGGAGCAACGCCGAGTACGACCAGCTCATCGCCGACTGCACCACCGGCGCCTACATCACCGACTATGACGCCCGCTGGGACGCCCTGCTCAAGGCCGAGACCCTGGTCATGCAGGAGGCCGTCATCGCCCCGCTCTACACCAAGGCCAACGCGAACCTCATCGCCTCCGACGTGGCGGGCATCGAGTTCCACCCGGTCGCGCTCAACCGCGTCTACAAGAACGCAGAGCTCGGATAAATCCATTTTCAGCAAACGCGGGGCTGTAAAATCTCCGTTTTTTACAGCCCCGGATTTTGAGCCGTGAGTCCGGAAACCGGCTTTCAGTAAATCCGTCTCCTCAAAGCTCAGCACTCAAAACTCAAAACTATGGGGATGTGATTTCTCACATCCCCCTATGTTTTCACAAAGGAATGAACGCAAATGCTAAAATACGTTCTCAAGCGGGTGGGCATGGCGGCGCTGACGCTGCTCATCATCGTGTTTTTGCTGTTCTGGCTGGTGCGCGTGATGCCCGGCAACCCCTTCCCCTCCGAGCGCATGAACGACATCCAGATCGCCAACAAGCGCGCCGAGCTGGGGCTGGACGATCCGATCCTCGTGCAGTTCTGGAACTATATGGTGAAGGTGCTGCACGGGGACTTCGGCAACGGCACCTCGCTCTATTACGGCGTGCCGATCAAGACCGTGCTCAACACCGCGATCTCCAACTCCTTCCGCATCGGCGGCTTCGGCATCCTGCTGGGCACGGCGGTGGGGCTGCTGCTCGGCATCACGGCAGCGCTCAACCGGGGAAGGTTCCTCGACGGCTTCTGCACCGTGTTCTCGATCATCGGCGTGTGTGTGCCGAGCTACGTATTTCTGATTTTCCTGCAATATACTTTCTCGTTCAAAATCCCGTTTTTTCCGTACTTTTTTGACGATTCGCGCTTCTGGTTCTCCTCCGTCATGCCCGCGCTCTCGCTGAGCCTGTTCACCATGTCCACGATCGCGCGCTTCACGCGAAACGAGATGGTGGAGGTCTTCGACAGCGACTATGTGCGTCTGGCGGAGGCCAAGGGCATGTACGGCGGCAGGCTCGTGCGCGCGCACGTACTGCGAAACGCGCTGATCCCCATCGTGACGGTGCTCGCGCCGCTGGTGGTCGATCTGCTGACCGGGGCGCTGGTGGTGGAGAAGATCTACGGCATCAACGGCATCGGCAAGCTCATGGTGGACGCGATCACCGGCGAGGGCATCGACTACAACTACGTGCTCGCGCTGGGCATCCTGTATTCCACGCTTTACATCGCCGTGATGCTGATCGTCGATCTCCTGTACGGTGTGCTCGACCCGCGCATCCGCGTCGCGGCCAAGGGAGAGGAGGCTTAAACGATGGCAAAACCAATTCCCTACGTCCCCCAGCCGGGCGACTTTGCGCGGCTTTCCCGCCGCGATCTGGAGACAGACGCGAACTTCGCCTCCCAGGGCTACTGGAAGGGCGTTTTCGTCCACTTCTTCCGCAACCGCCGGGCGGTGATCGGGCTCATCATCATCGCGGTGATCCTGCTGCTCGCGATCCTCGGCCCCATTCTCAGCTCCTACGGCTACCGCGACATCATCCAGTTTCGCAACGAGCAGAACCGCCGCGTCGTCGCCAAGGCGCTTGCGCCGCGCATCCCCTGGCTGCATCAGCTTTTCAGCGGCGAGCCGTATGACGACAGCTTTGCCGACTACACCTTCCTCTTCGGCACGGACGATCTCGGGCGCGACCTCTGGACGCGCACCTGGCACGGCACGCGCGTGTCGCTGCTGGTGGCCTTTATCACCATCGCCATCGACGTGATCATCGGCATGAGCTACGGCCTCGTCTCCGGCTACTTCGGCGGCGCGGTGGACAACGTCATGCAGCGCTTTGTGGAGATCGCAAACAGTGTGCCGCGCCTCGTCATCGTGTCGGTGCTCGCGATCTTCATGCCCAAGGGCATGGGGCTTGTGATCGTCGCGCTGCTGCTGACCGAGTGGATCGGCATGAGCAAGATCGCCCGCGCCGAGATGCTCAAGATCAAGGAGCAGGAATACGTTCTCGCGAGCCGCACCCTCGGCGCGGGGAGCTGGCACATCATCTTCAAGGAGATTTTGCCGAACACCATCGGCCCGATCATCACGCAGATGATGTTCTCCATCCCCACCGCGATCTTCACCGAGGCCTTTCTGAGCTTCGTGGGCGTCGGCATCGTGCTGCCGCAGTGCTCCATCGGCACGCTCATCGAGGAGGGCTTCAACAACATCACGATCCTGCCCTATCAGATCCTGCCACCGATCCTCGTGCTGGCGCTTCTGATGCTGGGCTTCAACTTCATCGGCGACGGCCTGCGCGAAGCGCTTGCGCCGAAGCTCGAGGACATGTGAGGAGGCAGAGAGCATGTGCGCCAAAACGATACTGAAAATCAGCGATCTTGACGTCTCCTTCCGCACGAACGCCGGCGTCGTGCACGCCATCCGCGGCGTCGATCTCGACCTGCAGCACGGGGAGACCGTCGCCATCGTGGGCGAAAGCGGCTCCGGCAAGTCGGTGACGATGAAGGCCGTGATGGGGCTTCTCGACAGCAACGCCACGGTCAACAGCGGCGAGATCCTCTACACCTACACCGACGAGAGCGGCGTCGAGCAGACCGTCGATCTCCTGAAGCTCAGCAAAAAGCAACTCCGCCAGAACATCAACGGCCAGCGCATCGCCATGGTCTTCCAGGACCCGATGACGAGCCTTGACCCCACCATGCCCATCGGCAAGCAAATCATGGAGGGCATTCTGATCCACAAGTCCGTCTCCCGCCGGGACGCCGAGGCGCGCGCGCTGGAGCTATTGCGCCTCGTCGGCATCGCGGACGCGGAGAAGCGCTTTAAGAACTACCCCCACCAGCTCTCCGGCGGGATGCGGCAGCGCGTGGTCATCGCCATCGCCCTCGCCGCCGACCCGGAGATCCTCATCTGCGACGAGCCCACCACCGCGCTGGACGTGACGATACAGGCGAAGATCCTCGAGCTTATCAAATCCATTCAGGAGAAGATGCGGCTGTCCGTGGTCTACATCACGCACGACCTCGGCGTGGTGGCGAAGGTGGCGGACTACGTGAACGTCATGTACGCCGGTCGCATCGTGGAGGTCGGGAACGTGAACGAAATCTTCTACGACCCGCGCCATCCCTACACCTGGGGGCTGCTGTCCGCCATGCCGGACATTGAGACGGACGACGACCGCCTCTATTCCATCCCGGGCAGCCCGCCGAACCTGCTGCACGAGCCTGAGGGCGACGCCTTTGCCGACCGCAACGCCTTCGCCCTCGCCATCGACAAAAAAGCGGCGCCCCCCATGTTCCAAATCACCGAGACCCATTCGGCGGCGACCTGGCTGCTGCACCCGGACGCGCCGAAGATCGAGCTTCCGCAGGAGCTGAAGACCCGCCTGGAGCGGGCGCGCAAGGAGGTGGAGAAATCCCTATGACAGAGCCATTACTCGAGGTGCGCGACCTCAAGCAGTATTTTCCCGTCTCGCGCCATTATACCGTGAAGGCGGTCAACGGCGTCTCCTTCAACATCTACCCCGGCGAGACCTACGGGCTCGTGGGCGAGAGCGGCTCCGGCAAGACCACGATCGGGCGCAGCATCATCCGCCTCTATAACCCCACCGGCGGCTCCGTCCGCTTCGAGGGGAAGGAGATCAGCGGCAGGCTCGACGGCGCGACGCGCGAGATGCTGCGCGCGGATATGCAGATGATCTTCCAGGACCCGATGGAGAGCCTCAACCCGCGCAAGAAGGTGGAGGACATCATCGGCGAGGGGCTGGACATCCATCACCGCACGGCAAACCGCCAGGAGCGCGCCGCGCTCATCGCGGAGCTACTGAAAAAGGTCGGCCTCTCGCCCGAGCACGCCGCCCGCTATCCCCACCAGTTTTCCGGCGGGCAGCGCCAGCGCGTCGGCATCGCCCGCGCGCTCATCATGAACCCCAGGCTCATCATCGCCGACGAGTGCATCTCGGCGCTGGACGTGTCGATCCAGGCGCAGGTCGTGAACCTGATGAAGGACATCCAGGAGGAGACCGGCTGCGCCTACCTCATCATCGCGCACGATCTGAGCATGGTCAAGTACATCTCCGACCGCATCGGCGTGCTGCACCTCGGCTACCTCGTCGAGAGCGGCACCACGGAGGAGATCTTCTCCCATCCCGTGCACCCCTATACGAAGTCCCTGCTCTCCGCGATCCCCTTCCCGAACCCCGAGGTCGAAAAGCGCCGCCGCTCCTTGAGCTACGACTACGCCGCAAGCGGCATTGACTACGCCCTCGGCGCCGAGCATCTCGTAGAGGGCAGCCACTATGTCCTCGCTACGGACGAGGAGTTCCGGCAGTGGACGTGAAAGAGTGGCCACTCATAAGGAACTCGAGGTAATCCAGCGCCGCGCCGACGCGGGGGCTGTTTGCGATCACACCGGCGTAGACCTGCTCGGGAAAGCCCGCTTTTTCAAAGAAGGCATAGCCCGTCAGCTCCACCGCGTTTGCCTCGCTCCCGGTCTCGACGACGTGCTCCTCCGCCTCGCCCAGAGTGTAGTCGATGCTGTTATCCGAGAGGATCACTGTGTTTTCCGTGAGCGGCGCGTCCGTCCGCCCCGTGAGCGGGAGCAGATAGCCCGCAGACGAGAGGATGTCATAGGCCTCCCGGTTCATGAGCACGAGATCCATGCGCTTTGTGTTCACCGCGCCCATGAGCTTTATGCGCGAGGCGTAGGCGTAGGCGTTGTTGTCAACGCTCGCCTCCTCGCTCAGATAGAGGTCGGGGTACAGATAGACCTCCTGCCTGCGCGCATCCAGCCCCGCCTCGGCGAGATAGCCCTGCGTGAGCGCCGCCTCCAGATCCTCCCCGACGGCGACGTTGCACAGCGCGAGATAAACCACCGGCTCCTTCTGCGTCAGCGCCCGCTGCACCGCCGAGCCGAGGATCATAAGCGCGATCAGCCCCAGCAGGATATACCATTTATAATATAGGTAGATATGCTCCGCCTTTTTCCCTGGCGTCAGCGCTTGAAAAGCCGCCCTACGGGCGGCTTTTTCCTCTTTTGTAAGCCTCATTCCTCTTCCTCCTCCCGCGTGCCGGAGACAGAGATCAGGATGGTGTTCAAAAGCCACGCGCTCACCATGGCGCAAAGCCCCTCCCCGAAAACGATGAGCGGCGTGAACCAGGCCACCACCACGAAGAACATCGCAAAGTGCACCGCGAAGACCAGGATCGTGGCGAAGAGATAGTGCGTGCCGATGAGGAAGGAATTTTTCAGCATGGCCTTCGTCGTGTTCTCCACGCTCGCGAGCAGCGGAAAGACGTACTCCAGCACGATCACGTACACCACCGCCGCCGCGATCACCACCGCGAGCACCAGCGTCCACAGCACCGCCGCGCCGCCCTCGGAGCTCTGCCGCAGGTGGTAGAGGATGTAGCCGTCCGCCCCCAGGAAAAGCCCCGCGCCCAGCATGATGAGCCAGATGACCGTCGCCTGCTTGAAGTTTGCCTTAAAGGAGCGGAAAAACTGCGCGGCGGCATAGCCCTCCTCGTCCCGGATGATCTTGAGGCAGGCATAGTAGAGCGCCGTGGTGGACGCGCCGATCGTGATGATCGGCAGCGAGCAGACCAGCCACAGCAGGTTCAGATACGCCGCGTAGCAGATCTTCATGAGCAGTTGGCTGAACTTGCTCTCATAAGAAAAGAATTTCATACGCTCACTTCCCTTTCCGATTCGTGGACTCCCGCTCCACGAGGTCTGACTGCGTGTGCACGATGCGGTACTCCAGCCCCGGCTCACGGATGCGGGAGGAAAGCAGGTGCAGCGCCTCCTCCGCCATGACGTCGGTGTGGATATGCACCGTGGTGAGGGGCGGATGGCAGCTTCTCGACTCCGCGCAGTCGTCAAAGCCGCAGAGCATCACGTCCTCGGGGACGCGCCTGCCAAGGCTGCGCAGCGCCTCCATGACCTCGAAGGCGATAAAGTCGTTGGCGCAGAAGAAAATATCCGGCAGCTCCTCCATTGAGAAGAGCACCTGGCTCAGCTTCCCGGGGTCGTTGTACGGCAGCACGAAGCGCTCCTCCAGCGCAAGCCCCTCCATCATCACGGTGTCGCGCACGGCGCAATAGCGCTCGAAAAAGGACTCGCAGTGCCGGTAATCGCCGATAAAGCCGATCCTGCGCCAGCCGCGCTGCAGCACCGCATGCACGAAGCCGCTCAGCTCGCTCGTGTTATCCATATAGAGCTGGTCGGCCTCCAGGCGGTCGCCGTAGCTCTTTACCGGCCCGTCCACGAACATCACAGGCAGCCCCAGCGCGCAGACCTTGTCGCCGGCACGAAGGTGATGGGCGGGGTTAGCCCGGCAAGGTTTCTCTGCCGCACGCGATGGGTGTTGAGCGTGTAGCCCAGCTCCGAAAGCCCCCGGTGGAACTTATCCATCATGCGGGAGGCAAAATGCGGCTGCGCGAGAAACTGCGTGGTGAAAAGCGCGATCTCCCCGCGAAAGCCGGGCGGCTCCTTTTCCTGCTCCTCCCCGGAGAGGGCGCCCGCCTTCACGTAGGAAAACTGCTTGTAGCCCAGCTCCACCGCCTTTTCGAGGATCTTCTGCCGCGTCTCTTCCGCGAGGCCGGGGGAATTGTTGATCGCCTTCGAGACCGTGTTGCGCGAAACGCCCAGCGCGTCCGCAATGTCTTGAATTTTCACTTTTTTAGCCATCTTATCACATCCGTTCCGCATTTCCGGGATCAGTTTACCACATCCCGGAAGCGTCTGTCAATGAGAAAGCGCTCGTCAAATTGTGCAAATGCACAATTTTATTTCTATGCAATTTGACAGATTCCCACGTGCATTTTTGAACAAATCGCCCAAATAAACTGCAATTGTAAAATATTTGTTGACAGCGCTATGAACGAAATGTTAATATAATCACGCAATAACGGAGAACTTTTGTGTGCATTTGCATCATTTGACGCGTGCAGGTGTCTCACAAAAAACAAAGAAAAGAGGAGGAATTGTATGAGTAAAACCCCTGTTGCCGCTCCCGCCAAGGGCGGAAGCGCAATGCACAACACGCTGGTCTATCTCCGTCAGCACTGGCAGCTCTACGTTCTGTTCATGTTGCCCGCCTTCGCGCTGACCGTGATATTCCGGTACGTCCCCATGGGCGGCATCCTGATCGCCTTTACGGAGTACAACCCGATCCGCGGCATTCTCGGCAGTGAGTGGGTTGGCTTCGAGCACTTCAACCGTTTCCTTTCTTCCCCGGACTTCATGCGCTACCTGATGAACACCTTGAAGCTGAGTGTTTTCGGCCTGCTCTGGGGCTTCCCGGCTCCCATCCTGCTG
The DNA here is from genome assembly GCA_905233595.1 of uncultured Oscillospiraceae bacterium. GTDB lineage: Bacteria > Bacillota > Clostridia > Oscillospirales > Oscillospiraceae > Limivicinus. Next base: position 9,128 of record CAJOFI010000005.1, read on the forward strand.
GCCTTCCTGCTCAACCGCATCCTCAGCTCCAAGATCAAGCAGAAGATCCAGCTCGTGCTGTACATGCCGAACTTCATCTCTGTTATCGTTCTTTGTGGTATCGTCCGCATCATGCTGGCTCCCACCGGCATGATCAACATGCTCCTCGGCACCAACACCAACTTCATGACCATGCCCTCCGCCTTCCGCACGATCTACATCGCCTCCGGCATCTGGCAGGGCGCAGGCTGGGCCTCCATCATCTACACGGCGGCTCTGTCCAACGCCAGCAAGGAGCTGAAGGAAGCCGCTGTCATCGACGGCGCCAACATCATCCAGCAGATCAAGGCTGTTGAGTGGCCCGCCATCAAGGACACCGTTCTCATTCAGTTCATCATGTCCGTCGGCAACATCATGTCCGTCGGCTTTGAGAAGGCCTACGCTCTGCAGACCGACCTGAACCTGAACGCTTCCGAAATCATCTCCACCTACGTTTACAAGAAGGGTCTTCTGGACGGCGACTACGGCTTCTCCACCGCCGTCGGCCTGTTCAACACGGTCATCAACGTCATTCTGCTGATTTCCATGAATGCCCTCGTCAAGAAGATGAACGACGGCAAGGGTATCTAAGGGGGGTACGGAATATGAATAAGAAGAAAAAGAAGAGCGAATTTGCCAAGCTCCCCACCGGCGATAAGGTCCTGATGCTCTGCGCGTACACGATCCTGGGTCTGTTCCTCGTCGCGATCATCCTGCCGGTCATTTACATCATCCTCGCTTCCTTCGTTGACCCCATCACGCTGCAGAACAGCGGTCTGTCCTTTGACTTCAGCAAGTGGACGACCACCGCTTATCAGCGCGTTCTGAGCAACTCGCAGATCTGGGTCGGCTTCAAAAACGCCCTGATCTACTCCGTCCTCTTCACCATCATCTCCGTCGTGGTGACCCTGCTCGCGGCCTACCCCATGTCCCGCGCGGACTTCAAGGGGCGCGGCTTCTTCAACACCATCTTCGTCATCACCATGTTCTTCGGCGGCGGTCTGATCCCGACCTACCTGCTGATCGCCAACCTCAACATGCTCGACACCATCTGGGCGATCCTGATCCCGGGCGCCTTCAGCGTGTGGAACATGATCATCGCCCGCACCTACTACATGGGCATCCCCCGCGACCTGCAGGAGGCCGCCGAGATCGACGGCGCCACCGAGATGGTCTACTTCTTCAAGATCCTGCTGCCCGTCTGCACCCCGATCATCGCCACCATCTCCATGTGGCAGTTCGTCGGTATGTGGAACAGCTACTTTGACGCCATGATCTACCTCAACAGCGCGTCCAAGCAGCCCCTGCAGCTCGTTCTGCGCGCCATCCTGATTCAGAGCCAGCCCCAGCCCGGCATGGTGTCCGATATGCAGTCCACCGCCGCCCGCGCCCAGTTGGCTGAGCTTCTGAAGTACGCCACGATCATCATCTCCTCCCTGCCTCTGATGATCATGTATCCCTTCTTCCAGAAGTACTTTGACAACGGCATCATGGCCGGTGCTGTCAAGGGTTAATTCATTGGCGTCCAATGTCCGGAGGGCGAAGGAAGCCCCTGCCGCCCTCCTGCACTCCCCCCGGAACGGGGCGAAAACCGTTGCTAACGGGCGAAGACCCATAAGCATAAATACTGAAAAGGAGTACACAAGATGAGCAAACTGCAAAAGTCCCTTGCACTGGTCATGGCTCTGGTTATGACCGTGGCGCTGCTTGCCGGCTGCGGCGGCGGCTCCAGCACCTCCGAAGCCCCCGCGGCTGCTCCTGCGGCCGATGGCGGCGAGATCACTTCCTATGAGTTCCCCCTGGCTGAGAAGGTGGAGATCTCTGGTCTGACCAGATTCCCTGCCAACACCGAATCCGAGCCCAACAACCGCACCATCTACAAGCGCCTCGAGGAGGCCACCAACGTCCACGTCAACTGGAAGGCTATTCAGTCTGACCAGTGGGGCGACAAGATCGCGCTCGAGATGGCCAACATCAAGACCCTGCCCGAGTTCATCAACCCGGCCGGTCTGGGTGACGCCGACATTCTGAAGTATGCCAAGCAGGGCGTTATCATCCCCCTGGAGTCTTACATCACTCCGGAGATCATGCCGAACCTCTGCAAAGTCTTTGAGCAGGCTCCCGAATACAAGGATATGTGCACCGACGAGAACGGCCACATCTGGACCCTGCCCTGGATCGAGCAGCTTGGCGTTGGCAAGACTGCCATCCAGACCATCGGCAACATGCCCTTCATCAACACCGCATGGCTTGACTTCCTCGGTCTTGAGATGCCCACCACCGTCGATGAGTTCGAGGCTGTCCTGATCGCTTTCCGCGACAATGCCGACGCCCTCAAGAAGGAATTCAACATTGACGGCGACATCATCCCCCTGGCCTGCATCATCAACGGCGGCAATGAGGACTGCCGTGTGCTCTGCAACGGCTTCGGCGAAGGCTACGGCGATCCCGACGACTGGCGCCACATCGTCATCACCGATGACAAGCAGGTCATCTCCGCTGCCACCACCGAAGGCTGGCGTGCCGGCGTGGAATGGCTCCACAAGCTCTACACCGAGAACCTGTTCGACCCCGATGCTTTCACCCAGGAGTGGAGCACCTATGTTGCCAAGGGCAAGAGCGGCCGTTACGGCGTCTGCTTCTCTTGGGACGTTGCCAACATCGTTGGTCTGACCATGGCTGACATCCAGAACGGTACTGCCGGCTGGGCTCCCCTGCCCATGCTGAAGGCTGACACCGTGAACCTCACCCCCAACACCGGCTCCCTCACCTCCGGCTTTGACCGCGGCCGCGGCGCCGTTCTGACCGCCAACGCCAAGAACCCCACCCTCATCTGCGCCTGGCTCGACCAGATGTACGATCCCATCCAGTCTCCTCAGAACAACTGGGGCACCTACGGTGAAGACGACGGCTTCGACATCTTCGTGATGGGCACCAACGCCAACGGCGAGCCCATGCTCCAGCATGCCGACCTGGGCGACCACTCCCCTGTTGAGGTCCGCGAGGCCGAGATGGTTGACGGCTGCCTGGCCGTGCTCGACAGCTACTACGACGTGTACGTCACCTGCCCGGACGATGCTCAGTACCGTCTTGACTGGATCAAGGACATCTACACTCCCGATATGCACACCAAGTACGTCTTCCCGAACGCCCTGCTGTCCACTGACGACACCAAGGCCATCTCCAACCTGCTTGCCGATATCGACAAGTGCATCGAGACCGCCCGTGCCAACGCGATCATGAACGGCTTCTCCGACGCTGACTGGGATCAGCTCCAGAACGATCTGCAGGCTTACAAGCTGAACGATCTCCTGGCGATCTTCCAGAAGTATGTGGATGCCTCTTCTGAGGCGGCCCTGCTCGCTAAGTAACATCCTATCCCCATACGCGCCCCTCGGGGCGCGTATGGGTGGAGAAAAGGGCTTTCGGCTGAAAGCCTTTTTCTCTGCCTATTAACGACAAGGCAGCTCTAAAAACGCAGGTCTGGTGATGCGCCGGGCAGGAGGTTTTGGGATGCCCGACAGGAGGTTATGATTATGCCCAGCAAATTGCTTCAAAAAGCGCGTGATTTTGAGAAGAAATATCTGCCCTACACCGAGCCCGAGCTGCCGCTGTTCCACGTGACGGGCGGCATCGGCTGGATCAACGATCCGAACGGCTTCGCCCCCTACAAGGGCGAGTACCACCTCTTTTTCCAGTACTACCCCTACGACACGAAATGGGGCCCCATGCACTGGGGTCACGTCAAGACGCGGGACTTCATCCACTGGGACCGCCTGCCCGCGGCGATGGCGCCGGACACCGACTATGACCGGGACGGCTGCTTTTCCGGCGGCGCGGTGGAGATGTCCGACGGGCGGCACCTGCTCATGTACACCGGCGTGCGCAACGTCCGCCGCCGCAACGGCATGATCGAGGCGTATCAGACCCAGTGCATCGCCATCGGCGACGGCGTGGACTATGAGAAGGTGGACGCAAACCCCGTCATCACCGCGAAAATGCTGCCCGAGGGCGGAAGCGAGCACGATTTCCGCGACCCGAAGATCTGGCGCGAGGGCGGCACCTACCGCGCCGTGATCGGCAACCGCTGCGCCGACGGCAGCGGCACCATCCTCCTCTACCAGAGCAAGGACGCCGTCCACTGGGAGTACCAGGGCGTGCTTTCCGCCTGCCACAACCAGTACGGGCGCATGTGGGAGTGCCCCGACTTCTTCCGGCTCGACTGCAAGGACGTGCTTCTCGTCTCCCCGCAGGAGATGGCGGCGATCGGCCTGGAGTTCCACCCCGGCAACGCCAACGTCTGCCTGATCGGCAAGTTCGACGCCAAGGCGCAGCACCTCAACCGTGAGACCGTGCAGGCCATCGACTACGGCCTCGACTTCTACGCGCCCCAGACCCTGCTGACCGAGGACGGGCGGCGCGTGATGATCGGCTGGATGCAGAACTGGGAGACCTCCTCCTGTAAGCCGCAGGAGCTGCGTTTCATGGGGCAGATGACCATCCCCCGCGAGCTGCGCGTGCACAACGGGCGGCTCTGCCAGACCCCGGTGCGGGAGCTGGAAAACTGCCGCGATGTGAAGATCGACTATCACAACGTGCTCATCAACGGCGAGACCAGTCTGCGCGGCATCTGCGGGCGTTACATCGACATGACCGTGACCGTGCGCCCCGGCAACGAGAACAGCATGTACAAGTGGTTCCGCCTCTACGTCGCGCGCGACGGCGAGCACTTCACCTTCATCCGCTACCGCCCCGAGACCGGCACCATCAAGGTTGACCGCACGCACAGCGGCTTCCCCCACGACATTGTGAACGTCCGCGAGTTCCCCGTGGGGCTCAAGAACGGCGCACTCAAGATGCGGGTCATCATGGACCGCTACAGCCTCGAGATCTTCATCAACGACGGGGAGCAGGCCGCCTCCTTCGTGCTCTATACGCCGATCGAAGCCGGTGCCGTCAGCTTCTCCTCCGACGGCAGCGTCCTCGTGGACGTGGAGAAATACGACCTCGTCCTGCCTTGATTCAGCGCCTGGGAGATAGCGCCTGGCTCCTGACGCCTAACGCCTACGAATGCCTAAAACCCCCTCGGCGCATGCCGAGGGGGTAATTTCGATTAGGAACTGTTCCAAAATAAGGAACTGTCACGAAATAATCTGTGCAATCTGGCTTGCCTTTTTCGCCTGTAGCTTCGTTGTCAAATCTTGCAATACACAAAGTATTCCTGCGCTTTGACGCCTTGCTACAGGCGAAAAATCCTACGCCATCTTTGCGCAATTTATTTCTGCACAGTTCCTTATCTCGTGCTGCCGCCCCAGATCGGGGTGGTTTTGACGAGCGTGCGGCGGAAGGGCGCGTCGCCGTCCTGGATGCGCTCGCACAGCAGCCGCGCGGCCAGCCGCCCCATCCGGCTGCTGGGGATCTCCGCCGTCGTGAGCGTGGGCTCGACCACCTTCGATTCCATGGAGCCGTCAAAGCCCGTGAGCATCACGTCCCCCGGCACCTTCAAGCCCCGCTGCTTGAGCGCCGCCATCAGATGGATGGCGAGATAGTCGTTTGCGCAGGCGAAGCCCTCCGGCATCGCGGGCATGGCGTCCAGCCGCTCGAGCAGCCAGTCCACCCTGCCGTAGTCCTCGCTGTCCTTCTCCAGAATGCACAGCGCGCGGTCCACCGTCAGCCCCGCCTCCAGCATTGCAAGCGAGTAGCCGCTCCAGCGCTCGAAGAAGCTGCCGCAGTGCTCGTAATCCCCCACGAAGCCGATGCGCTTCGCCCCGGACTCGATCATGCGCCGCACGAGCGCGGCCTCGCTGCCCAGGTTCTCCATCGAGACGCTGTCGCACTGCATGAGCTCCGCGCTCATGCGCGCGTAGCCGTCCACGAAGACCGTAGGCTTTCCGAGCCGGCAGATCATCTTGATGTAGGCTCTGTCAAACAGCTCGATGCCGAGGATGCCCGCCGTCTCCTCCAGGCGAAAATGCGGTGGAAGCTTCTTCGCCTGTATCTCCGCGGCGGAGACCTTGTACATCTGGATCGTGTAGCCCGCGCGGGAAATCTGGTCGGTGAAGCTCGTGATGAAGAAGGCGCCGAAATTGTGGCTGAGCAGCTTCTGCTGGGCAAAGACCGCGATGACGCCGCCTGCGCGCTCCGCCTCCTTTGGCTGCAGAAGGTAGCCCAGCTCCTGCGCCTTGTCGAGCACCAGCTTCCTCGTGCCCTCCGGCACCGAGCCGCGCCCGTTAAAAATCTTGGATACCGTGTTGCGCGATAGGCCGCAGGCCTCCGCAATATCCTGCATGGTAACCCGTTTCACCGCCATGACATTCTCCCCCGCATTGTGCTGGAAGCATCATAACATGGCAACAAAAAAATTGCAACTTTTACAAATTGTAAATTTTCTCGCGCTGTTTTTGATTATTTACACAGAAAGCCCCCAGTTTCTTCGTGCAGAATTTACAAGTTGTTTACTTCTCGTCGGGAATATATTGACAGTTTGTAAACTCTTGATTATACTGTATTTGTAAAATAGTCGTTTTTTTCGCAATCTCCACCCCGGCGCGGGGAGGCTTCCCCGCAATTTGCAGCAGCAGGAGGATTCTTTCCATGAAAAAAGCAAGAGTTCTGATCGTATTTCTGCTTTTGGCCTCGCTCATGCTCTCCGGCTACGGGCAGCGCCCGGCATCGGGCAGCAGCGCGCCGAAGGCGGAGCCCGTCGCGGCGCAGCCGGAAAGCGCCGCCCCGGCGGAGCCTGTCGCGGCGCAGAGCGTGACGCCGCTTGCCAAGGCTGCGCGCGTGCAGCCGCGCGGCATCCTCATGGCCGACGCCCAGAAGAAGAGCGCGCCCGCTCTCTTCGGCGCGAAGTTTGAGGGGGACGCTGTCGAGGGCAGCGGCGAGGCCGTTGACGGCGTGTACCGCTTCGCCGCGACCAGGACCGACGGCGAGTCCTGGCACGTCAAGCTTGAGAGCAACTACCCCACCACCCCCGGCAACGAGTACCACGTGACCTACCGCTTCCACTCCGACGTGGCGGGCAAGGTCAAGTTCGGCGACTTTCAGGAGTTCCCCATCGTCGCCGGTGACAACGAGGTGACCGGCCTTATCATCGCCAAGGAGGGCACGAGCTATCTCGACCTCCAGCTCGGCATGCTCCCCGCCTTCAACATCGACTTCAAGGAGATCGAGATCGTGGAGGTCGCGGACGATATGGAGTATGAGGACGCGCTGCCCGCTCCCGTGGTCTTCGACGCGGAGAACGTGATCACCGAGCGGCACGACGAGGGCTACTCCCCCAACTTTGAGCGCACGGCCGACCACATAACCGTGAGCTACGACAACTACTCCTCAGACCCGGGCGTATGGAAGGCGCGGCTTTTCGTCAGAACCGGTCTGATCCCCCAGGCGGGCAACCGCTACCGCGTGGCGGTGGACGTGCTCGGCGGGGAGGATATGGATTATGAGGTGCTGCTCAACAAGGACGAGCAGGAGAAGGGCTACGGCGCGCTATACGGCCGCCACTTGAACGCGGGCGAGACGCAAACCGTGGAGACCGTGCTCAACTTCCCCGAGAGCGGCTACTACGACGGCGAGCTGGTGCTGCAGTTCTCCCTCGGCAACGCGCCGGACGGCGTGCCCGTGACGATCAGCAACCTGCGCGTCGAGAAGGTCACCGACAGCTACAAGAGCCTGCTGCCCACCGGCTTTGCGCTGGACAAGACCGTGAACACCGGCAGAACGCTCACTTCCATCGTTCCCACCAACTTCACCGAGCTCGCCCTGCCCCGCTTCTCTTACAGCGGCAGCGAGACCGTGCGCGAGTTCCACGATCCCGACTTTGAGGCCAGTCTCGAGAAGGCCTCCGACAGCGTGACCTACAAGATCACCCGCGCGCGCGAGAGCAACCGCGGCGTCTGGGAGGCCAAGCTCTTCGTGGACACCGGCTTCACCCCCGAGGCGGGCAAGCTCTACGAGGTCAAGTTCGACCTCGATTCCACCAGGGATCAGGAGAAGTATGAGATCTGCTTTGACGGCGCGGGCGGCGACAACGAGCTCTACGGCGCGCTCAAGCCCGAGCTGCCCGAGGCGCTCAAGCTCAAGGCCGGGCAGCGCAGCAGCGTGGACTATCTCTTCACGCCCGACGAGAGCCACGGCCCGCTGACCATCCGCATCCAGCTCGGCGAGACCAACACCGCCGAGGGCAACACCGTCAAGCTCAGCGGCCTTGAGCTGCGCGAGATCAGCTCCGTGGCTACGCCGCTGACCATGGACAGCTTCAGCTACCCCAACAAGCAGAATAACTCCTTCAAGCTTGAGGCCAACAGCGGCGCGGAGGCGACGCTGCTCGGCGACGGCAGCAGCGCCGGCGTCCGGATCGACAAGGGCGGCGACGACTGGCACGTCAAGCTCTACGGCTTCCCCGGCGTCATGCTGGAGGACGGCAAGACCTACCGCGTCAGCATGGACGTGGAGAACGCCGACGGCTGCGGCGTCGCCTTCAAGAACGAGAGCTTTCTGAGCCAGGAGGACGCCTTCGGCTCCGCCACCGTGACGGGCGGCAAGGTCACGCACACCATCACGCCCAGCGGAAGCGAGAATAACCAGGCGGGCGTCATGCAGTTTTTGCTCAAGCTCGGCAATCTCCCCAACGGCACCGAGGTCAAGGTCAGCAACGTCAAGGTCGAGCTGGTGGAGGTCGCGATGCAGAACATCGCCCCTGCGACGCCTGACTATTCGATCGAAGACGGCGCTCACGCCAAAGCCAGCAGCGACGGCAGCACCGCGACGATCACCGAGAGATGGGACGATTGGCACATCAAGCTCTACGCCATTCCCCCCGCTGAGAGCAAGGCGCTCACGTCGGGTCAGGAGTTCACGGTCAGCATGGACGTGACGGGCGCTGACGGCTGCGCGGTCTGCTTCAACCGTGAAGGCGGAAATGAGACCGATTTTGGCAGCACGACGGTCACCGGCGGCAAGGTTCAGTATTCCGGCACCGCCGCGATGGACGGCAATCTGGAGATCATCCTCAAGCTCGGTACGCTCCCCGCCGGCAGCAACGTGACGGTCAGCAACGTCTCCATAAACGGTTCCGATCCCCTGAGCTGCAACTTCTTCGTTCCGGCTCCCCCCGACGGGAACGACATCGGTTATGACTTCACCGGCGGCGACGGCGTTTCTTCCGCCACGCTCTCGATCACCAGCAAGGGCTGCGACTGGCACGTCAAGTACTACGTCAAGCCCGGCAAGACCCTTGAAAACGGCAAGACCTACACCGTCAAGATGGACGTGACGAACGCCGACGGCTGCCCGGTCGTGTTCAAGAACCTGGCAAACGGCAAGGAGGACGGCTTCGGCTCCACCACCGTCTCGGGCGGCAAGTTCTCCTGTGCGATCACGCCCACCGAAGAAGGCGATAAGCAGGCGGGCAATATGGAAATCCTCCTCAAGCTCGGCACCCTGCCCGCCGGGACGCAGGTGACGGTCAGCAATCTCCAGATCCTCACCGCCGCCGACGAGCCGAACTACACCGATCTCACGCCCGAGAGCTTCCGCTATCCCGTCGTGGTCGAGGGCGCGAACAGCTTCCTCCTCGAGACCAACGAGGGCACCGAGGGCGAGCTCTCCGGCGACGGCAGCAGCGCCACCGCGCAGATCAACAAGGGCGGCGACGATTGGCACGTCAAGTTTTACGCCAAAACCGGTCTCTCTCTCGAGCCCGGCAAGACCTACGAGATCAGCCTGGACGTGACGAACGCCGACGGCTGCACGGCCTGCTTCAAGAACGCCGACACCGGCGCGGAGGAGGGCTTCGGCTCCAAAGCCATCGCCTCCGGCCACGTCAGCCACCAGATCAGCCCGAGTGAGAGCGGCACCATGGAGATCCTGCTCAAGCTGGGCACCGTCCCCGACGGAACCGCCGTCAAGGTCAGCAACGTCAAGGTGCAGGAGCTTGCGCTCACCCCGGGCGACAACCTGCTCGCCGGTTTTGCCTACGACGCCGTGGGCAGCTTCTACGTCAACGCGGACGAGGGCTACGCTGCAAGCCTGGAGAAGGCTTCGAGCAGCGCCACGCTCAAGCTTGAGAGCGCGCCCGCCGACAACCGCAACCCCTGGAACCTCAAGCTCAACGTCAAGACCGGCTTCACGCCCCAGGACGACAAGCTCTACCGCGTGAGCTTCGACCTCGGCTCGTCCAGGCCGCACGACTCCTTCGAGGTCTTCTACGACGGCAACACCGAGAACGCCTACGGCCAGCTTCTCAACCAGATCCTCCCCGACTACACGAGAAACGTCAGCACCTATATCTACCCCGACAAGAGCAAGGGCGAGCTCACGCTGCAGATCCGCCTCGGTAAGACCAACGACACATCCAGCAACAGCTACACCGTCAGCAACGTGAAG
>CAJOFI010000006.1 GCA_905233595.1 uncultured Oscillospiraceae bacterium
AGCGTCCGCAGGAGCAGCCACGAACGATCAGAACGCCCTGCACGGCGCGTACAGTCCTCCGTACCGGACAAGCGGCAAAAGCGCCGTGGCGTGATTCTCGTGCGGCGTGGTGGGCGTTTCTGATGGCGTGTCAACGACAATAACCGCCTCGCCCTCCTGCGGCTCTGCGCCACAATTGGGTCTTCCGTAACCGTAGATGCGGCTGTCAGACAGCGCATAGCCGCGCTTGGCTACCATGTCGGAGGTGTTGCCCTCGACAGTGGTCACGTTATAGGCCGTGACCTCCACCACAAGCCCGGTGTGACTGACCTCACCCTCGCGGTATGAAAAGAAAATCTGATCGCCGGGTTCGGGCTTTCCGTGATGGAAGCGCCCCTCTGCGCGGTAATAGTCCGCACTGAAGGAGCACCCGGCGCCGCAGGAACTGTCCGGCTGGCAGAGCAGCTCCTTCGCGCCCAGAACGCCGTAGCTCTTGACGAAGCACCAGTCCACAAACACATCGCACCACGCATAACCGTTCTTTTTACCGTTGTAGAAGCCGGGGATCGCGTCAAGCTCCTGCGCGTACTTGGTGCAGTTGTTGCCCGTCTCGCGGTACGCAGCCCTCCTTACGTCAGCCTTTTGCCGTTCTCGCCAGACTTAACGCAATACCCCTCCTTTGCCAGACTTAACGCAACCCCTTTTCGAACTGCCCTTGCGTTTACTTTGGCATTTCACGATACTCTGCCGCCGGGTGGATTCTTCCTCGAAAGAATTGACTTTTTCAATCTGCGCTGTTAAAATGTCCGCACTAAGGTCTGCTGCATAAGCCACCGGCCCGGACAGGTGAAGTCCGGCATCACGGAGTAATGCAGCGGCCTTAGGAACTGTTCCGAAAAAAGGAACTGTCACGAAATAATCTGTGCAATCTGGCTTTGATCGTGATCTTGCACTGGCAGAAGAACCGGACACTGGAGGTTTGCGTTTTGAGTGCTGAGCTTTGAGGAGAACGGATAATAGGATTCGTTTTAAGGTAAAATTAAGCTAAGACTGTTAAAGTGGCATCGTAGAGAGCAACGATGCCACTTTTTTCTTGTATATGAACCTTCAGAAAGGCGGCTTAATAAAGATGAAAACAATAAGTCAAACGCCGTGCGCCCCGGCGGGCATGGCCGATGGGCGCGGAAAGGAGCGTTTGCTATGAAAATCCTGTTCGCGGCGCCCAACCGGGATCTGTTGCATGGCTATCAGCGGATCCTGCGCGAGGACTTCGGAGAGACCCTCGTCGCCTTCGACGGCGCGCAGCTTCTCGGTCAGCTCGCGGCGGGCGGCTATACCCTCGCCGTGCTGGACCGCGCGCTGCCCCGCGTCCGGCATGAGCTGCTGCTCAGGCAACTGGAGCGGGAAGGGATCCCGGTCATTACGCTGCTGCATGAGCCTCTCACGGTGAAGCATCTGACGGAAAGCCCCTTGAGCCAAGCGTTTCTCTCCTACCCCTTTCGGGCGGAAGAGCTCTGCGGCCTGATCCGGGAGGTGCTGGCGAAGCGGCAGAGCGAAGAGTGCCTGCCCTTCGCCAACACCGCTCTGGAGACGGCGGGGTTCCGCCTTCGCGGAGGCGCCGCCTTGACGGCGGCCGAGATGGACGTTCTGCGCGCGCTGCTCTCGCGCGACACAGTATGCCGGGAGGACGCGGGCGTGCTCGCGGCCGCCCTCAACCACAAGCTTCAGCAAGGCTCTGTAAAAGCGAAGATCCAATATGAGACGGGGAAAGGTTTTGTTTTGGTGACGGAAGATGAAGAAAGCAAAGAATAAATTGATCCTGTTTGCGGTGCTGTCGGTCTTCGTGCTGCTGACGCTGCTGATTGCGATCCTCAACGGCGTGAATTTCACCATGGCGGCCAACGACGCGGATGCCATTACCCAGAGCCTTGCCTGGCAAAAAGGCAGCTTTGGCCCAAACGACAGACGGCCGAACGGCGCGGGAGGCTTTTTCGCGCGCGGCGAGTCGGGGCAGATCGGCCCCATGGGGCCGGGCTCGCCGGAGATGGGCGCGTCGCTGCGCTATTTTACCTTCGCCTTTGACGGGAAGACCGGGAATGCGGAGACCGTCGCGCTGGAGATCTCCGCCATTACCGAGAGCGAGGCCGAGGAGTGGGCGCGCAGCCTGCTGCGGGAGAGCACGGGCTGGACGCGCGGTACCTACCGTTACCGCGTCTACGAGGCGGAGGGCAAGACCTTCGTCACCGTGATCGACCAGGGGCGCGAGCTGCTGCCGAGCTACCGCATTCTCATCATCTCCGTGATCGGCGAGGCGCTGTGCCTGCTGCTGATGTTCCTGTTCCTGCTCTATGCGGGCAAGCGGCTCTTTGCCCCGCTGGAGGACGCCGACCGCAAGCAGCGGCAGTTTATCGACGGGATGGAAAAAGAGTTCCAGGTGCCGCTCACCGTCGTCAACGCGGACGTGGAGCTCCTCGAGCGCGGCGGCGGAGCCAACGAACAGACCAACTCCATCCGCAGGCAGGTGCACACGATGAGCCGCCTGCTAAAGAGCCTTGCGGGGCTCGGCGTGCTTACCGGGGAGACGGACTTTAGCGCCCCGGTGCCGCTCTCGGAATTTCTCCAGAGCGAGATCGACCTGCACACGGAAGCCTTTTTGCGGAGAGGGATTCACCCGGAAACGGAGATCGAACCGGGGATCACGCTCCGGGCTTCCCCGGAGGGGATCAAAAGGCTCGTCGAGGAGCTTCTTGACAACGCGGAGAAGTACGCGGTAAGCCGCGCAAAATTCACGCTCAGGCGGGAGAAGGAGCGGATTCTTCTGCTGTGCGAGAACGACGCGGCGCTGCCAGACGGCTCCTGCGACCAGGTGTTTGACCGCTTTACCACGCTCCCCAACGCCGCGGAGGGCAGTCTCGGTCTGGGACTCGCGATGGTCAAGGAGCTGGTGCAGAGCTGCAACGGACGTTTGAGAGCCAGCGTTACGTGCGGCGTTTTCACGCTGCGCATCGCGCTGTGACAGGAGGTGAAGGGCATTGGCTCAGACAGTTTCCGATCCCATTGTCGTTATGAAACGCTATGAGCTGAAATATCTGCTGGACGCGGAGAAGACCGCCTATCTCAGAAAGCGGCTGGAGGGGCATATGCAGATCGACGCCTTCGGGCTGACCTCCATCGCCTCCCTCTATTACGACACGCCGGATTACCGTTTGATCAGAACCAGCCTGGAGAAGCCGGAGTTCAAGGAAAAGATCCGTCTGCGCTCCTATGGGCTTGCGACCGACGAATCCCCGGTGTTCCTGGAGCTCAAGCGCAAGGCCTATGACATCGTTTACAAGCGGCGGGTGCAGAGCACGATCCCGCTGGTACGGAAATTCTTCGATGAGGACGGCGATATCTGCGCCGGAGGTCAGATCAACAAGGAGATCAAAACCTTTCGGGAGTATTACCGGCCGCTCGCTCCCGCCTGTCTCATCATTTATGACCGCACCGCCTACTTCGAGCCGGGCGGGGATCTGAGGCTCACCATTGACGCCGACCCGCGCTACCGCACCGAGGAGCTGACGCTGAAATCGTCCATGGAGGGGATCTCCCTGCTCCCGGAGGGCTGGACGATCCTGGAGATCAAGGTGCAGGACGCCATGCCGCTGTGGCTGGCGGAGATCCTGTCAGAAGGACATATCTATAAAGGCAGCTTTTCCAAATACGGCGAGGCCTATCGGCAGACGCTGATGAAGGTCTCGGTTTAGAGAGGAAGGAGATTTGAAATGTTTGATTCCGTTTATTCCGCAACCGTCACGCCCGCGCAGTTTTTCCTGATGGCAGGCGCCTCGCTCCTGACCGGCGTCGTCTACGCCTGGCTCATGAGCTTCTGCATCCGCTCCAGCAAGCGCTTTTTCCTTGTGACCTCGATGCTGCCCTTCATCGTGGCGGCGGTCATCACCTTCGTCAACGGCAACATCGGCGCAGGCGTGGCCGTGGGCGGCGCTTTCGGGCTGATCCGCTTCCGCAGCGCGCCGGGCAGCGCCGATGAGATCGCCGCGATCCTGTTTGCCATGGGCGCCGGTATCGCCTTCGGCATGGGCTATCTGGCCTACGGCGTGATCATCCTGCTGTTCCTCGCGGTCGTCTATCTGCTGCTTGGCAAAGCGCCGATCTTCGAGCACAGCTCCGCGGCGGCCGATCAGCTTCTGCGCATCACGATCCCCGAGTCGCTGGAATACAACGGCTGCTTTGACGAGATCTTCGATCATTATCTCAGCCGGGTGGAAAAGACCGGAGCCAAGACCACCGGCATGGGCAGTATGTTCCGCCTCTCCTATAAGATCCAGATGAAGGATCCCGCCGAGGAAAAGGAATTCATCGACGAGCTGCGCACCAAAAACGGGAATCTGGAGATCGCGATCCTCCCCTTTACCGAACAGGTCAACCAGTTGTAAAAAGCTCCTGCGCGGCAAGCCTCCGCCTCAATAAAATGCCCGCTCCTCCTGCTTGGAGGGGCGGGTTTGATTATAGTCGTACAAAAGCTCCGGATGCTGCTCGGCCGGAATGACCGGGGCGTTGGGCAGGTACAGCCCGCCGCCGCGCAGGATTTCAAGCGTGGTGCTGAATAATGTGCTTCGCCCGGTACTGACTGGGCGAGAGGCCGAAGACGTTCTTGAACGCGCGGGAAAAATGCAGTTGGTTCTCGTAACCCACGCTGCGCCCGACCTCGGCGATGGAGATGCGCGTGGCCTTGAGCAGCTCCGAGGCCTTCGTCATGCGGTACTGGATCAGATACTGCTGGGGCGACTGACCCAGGGTCTCCTTGAAGAGCTTGCCGAAGTAGCTGCGGTTCAAGCCGCAGGCGTCGGCGATCTCCTCCACGGAAACGTCACGGCTGTAATTGAAATCAATGTAGCTCATGGCCTCCTTGATGTAAAAATCCCGCAGGCGCTTGTTGCCGACCTCGACCTTCGTCCTGCTGGTCTGCACGAGCTCGTCGAGCAGGATCATCCCCAGCCCGATGAGCCGGATCGGGGATTTGTCGTGGTTGTCCACCAGACCGAGCATGTACTTCTGCACTCTGTTCGCGCCCGCCTTGGGCGTGTAGACCGGCTGACTCTCGCTCAGCCCGGCGAGCGTCATGCTCTCCCTGGCGCGCAGGCCGCCAAACTCCATCCAGGCGTATTCCCACGGGGCGTGCTCATCCGCGTAATAGGTGCTGATCTGCCCCGGGCAGAGGAGGAAGCCCTGCCCGGCGGAGAGAAAGAAGGTTTGGCCGCTGGTCTCGAGCTTGCCCTTGCCGCTGATGACGTAGTGAAACAGGAAATGGTTGCGTACCGCCGGGCCGATCCTCGGGAATGCGAGGGTCTTCCCCTGGACGATGATCATCAGCGACGTGTGGAAGGGCTTCGGCTACGGCACGATCGTGTATCTGGCGGCGCTGACCGGCATCGACCCCACGCTGTACGAATCGGCCATGCTGGACGGCGCGACTCGCTGGCAGCAGATCAAGAACGTCACGATCCCGCTGCTGATGCCCACCATCGTGCTGATGACGGTGCTCTCTCTGGGCAGCATCCTGAACGCGGGCTTCGACCAGGTGTACAACCTCTACAGTCCGGCCGTCTGGGAGACCGGCGACATCATCGACACCTACGTCTACCGCCTCGGCATCCAGCAGGCGCAGTACTCGGTGGGCGCGGCCGTCGGCCTGTTCAAGTCCGTTGTGTCCGCTTTCATGGTTATCGTTTCCTACCGTCTGGCTGACAAGCTGGCCGGCTACCGCATCCTGTAAGGAGGGGGGAGTCACGATGAAAAAGAAAACTACCGTGTTTGACGTGATCCTGGTGATCCTACTGGGCGTCATCTGCATCACCTGCGTCCTGCCGTTTATCCATCTGCTCGCCGTCTCCTTCTCCAGCAGCTCCGCCGTGGCGGCGGGCAAGGTCGGCTTCCTGCCGGTGGAGTTTACCGCCGCGTCCTATGAGTACGTGATCTCCGGCGGCCGCTTCCTGCACGCCATGGGGATCTCTCTCGAGCGTGTCATTCTGGGAACGCTGCTGAACATCGTGCTCATGGTGCTCACCGCCTACCCGCTTGCCAAGGAGGATCTGCCCGGGCGCGGCATCCTCTCCGGCTTTTTTGTGTTGACAATGCTCATCGGCGGCGGTATGATTCCAACGTATCTGCTGGTTTCCGGCCTCGGTCTGAAGGACACCATCTGGGCGCTGATCCTTCCCGGCGCGCTGCCTGTGTACAACATGATCATTCTGATGAACTTCATTCGCGGCCTGCCCCATGAGGTGGAGGAGGCGGCCTGGATCGACGGCGCGACCCCGTTCCAGACCCTCGTGTACGTGATCTTCCCGCTGCTGGGACCCAGCCTTGCCACGGTGGGCCTGTTCTCCATGGTGGGGCATTGGAACGACTGGTTCTCCGGCATGATCTACATGAGCCAGCCCATCAACTACCCCCTGCAGACCTATTTGCAGACGCTGCTGGTCGATTTTGAAAAGCTGCTGCAGTCCGATTCCACCGGCAACATCAAGGACATCCTTTCCAAGATGAACGCCCGCACCGGACGCGCCGCCCAGCTCTTCCTCGGCGCGCTGCCCATTATGATGGTGTACCCCTTCCTGCAGCGCTACTTTACCAAGGGTCTGACCCTCGGAAGTGTAAAGGGCTGACCGTTCTCCCGGTTCAGCCGCGAAAGGCTGAACCGGGAGGTGACAGGCCTTTCACCGTTGTAATCAGGATCATGACAGGAGGAAGCTATGCCGCTGTTCTTCGACTATTCGCGCCCCGGCCCCGGCGTCAACCCGGATGAGCCGCGCAAAAAGGGTCTTCCGCGGATCTGGGAGATGATCTCCCGGGATTTCAAGAGCTTTTGGCCGGCGGGCGCGATCAATTTGCTCTTTTCGCTCCCCTTTGTGCTCGCCCTGCGCTTTGCCTGTTATACGCACAGCGTCCTGCTTGCCCTCCTCGCGGGGCTGATCGGCGGGCTCCTCGCCGCCCCGAGCTTTCTGGGTCTGGCGGACACGCTGCTCAGGAGCCTGCGGGACGAGCCGGGCTTCTGGTGGTATCGCTACAGCAGAGCGCTGAAGCGAAGCTGGAAGGCCACGCTTCTCCCCGGCGCGATCATGGGCACGGTGTTTTCCGCGCAGGTCTTTACCCTGCTGCATCTGCCCGTGATCGGCGGAGGTCTGGCGCTGCTGCTGTGCCAGCTTGCGGGAATGCTGCTGTCCGCCGGGCTGTTTGCCTGGGGGCTGCCCCAGCAGGCTCTGCTGGAGCTGAGCTTTCCCGCGCTCGTCAGGAACTGTTTCCTGCTGTTTTTCCGGTATATCGGGAAAACGCTGACGGCGGCGGTGATCTTGCTGGGCTACGCCGTCCTGGCCTGGCTCCTGTTCCCGCCTTCCGCGTTCCTCCTTCTGGCGGCGGGGCTGTGGCTGCCGCTGCTCTGTGCGCTGCAAGTCATATATCCGACGCTGGATGAGATATTCGGAGTCGAAGAAGCCATCGCAGGAAAATTGAAAAATGAGGGTTAGAAGAATGCCAATCATCTGCAACGAACAAGAAAAGACCATTACGCTCCACACCCAAAACACAAGCTACCAGATGAAGCTCGGCCCCTGCGATCTGCTGCTGCACACCTATTATGGGCCGACGGCGCAGAGGGACGCGAGCTGGTGCCTCACCTTCCGCGACAGGGGCTTTTCGGGCAATCCCTACGACGCCAAGCTGCTGCGCGGCATCTCTGCCGATACGCTGCCGCTGGAGTATCCCTGCGAGGGCAGCGGCGATTTCCGCGCGCCCGCCTTCAGCATGCGCCGCGCAAACGGCGCGGTGGGCTGCGACCTGCGGTACGTGAGCTGCGAGATCAAGCCGGGCAAATACGCCCTTCCCGGTCTTCCGGCGGTCTACGCCGACGGGGAGGAAGCCGAGACGCTGGAGGTCACGCTCGCCGACGAGGCCGCCGGTGTGCGCGTCGTGCTGCAATACGGTGTGCTGCCCGCCCTGGACGTGATCACCCGCGCCGCGCGGATCACGAACTGCGGCAGCGACGCGATCACGCTCCAGGCCGCTGAGAGCGCCGCGCTGGACTTCGTCTCCGGCGAGTGGGAGCTGCTGCACTTCTACGGCCGCCACGCCGGGGAGCGCGCCGTCGGCCGTACGCCGATCGAGCAGCGCGAGATCCTGATTGGCAGCCGCCGGGGAACCAGCAGCCACCAGCAGAGCCCCTTCGTGATCCTCGCCGACCGCGAGACCAACGAGTTGCACGGCCAGTGCGTGGGCATGAGCCTTCTCTACAGCGGCTCCTTTTCCTGCAACGTCTCCCGCGACCAGTTCGGCACCACGCGGGCGGTCATGGGGATCCAGAGCGAGCACTTCGACTATCCCCTCGCGCCGGGCGAGAGCTTTCAGACGCCGGAGATCGCGCTCGTGTACAGCGGGGAAGGGCTTGCGCGCCTGAGCCAGAGCTTTCACCGCATGGTCTCGCAGCACGTCTGCCGCGGGCCGTGGAAGAACCGCCGCCGCCCGGTGCTGCTGAACAACTGGGAGGCCACCGGCATGGACTTTACCGGCGAGCGCATCCTGAGCATCGCGAAGACCGCCGCAGAGCTGGGCGTGGAGATGCTGGTGCTGGACGACGGCTGGTTCGGCGCGAGAAACGACGACAACGCGGGGCTCGGCGACTGGACGGTGAATACCGAAAAGCTCGGCTGCAGCATGGGCGAGCTTGCCGACAGGATCCGCGGCATGGGCATGAAGTTCGGCCTCTGGATCGAGCCGGAGATGGTCAACGAGGACAGCGACCGCTATCGCGAGCACCCGGACTGGGCGCTGCGTATCCCGGGCAAGGCGCCCGTCATGGGGCGCAACCAGCTCACGCTGGACTTCTCCCGCCCGGAGGTGGTGGACGCCATCTTCGCGCAGATCGCGCAGGTGCTGGACGAGTGCCGGGCGGACTACGTGAAGATGGACATGAACCGCTCCATTACCGACGTGTACTGCGCGGCAAGCGGCTGCCAGAGCCAGGGAAAGATCCTGCACGAGTACGTTCTGGGCGTGTACCGCTTTATGGAGATGCTCCTGGAGCGCTACCCGAATCTGCTGCTCGAGGGCTGCTCGGGCGGCGGCGGACGCTTCGACGCGGGCATGCTCTACTACTGCCCGCAGATCTGGTGCAGCGACAACACCGACGCCATCGACCGCGTGCGCATCCAGTACGGCACGAGCTTCGGCTTCCCGCTGCGCACGATGGGCGCGCACGTCTCGGCCGTGCCCAACGGGGACACCCGCCGGAAGACGCCGTTTTACACCCGCGCGGTCGTGGCCATGGCGGGGACCTTCGGCTATGAGCTGGATCTGAACCTGATCTCCGAGGAGGAGAAAAAACAGGTGCCGGCACAGGTCGAAGCCTTCAAGAAATATTGGAGCCTGCTCCACAACGGCCTGTTCTACCGTCTGACCGACGTGATGCACAACCGGCAGGAGGCCGCCTGGATGATGGTCGAGGAGGACGGCAGCGAGGCGCTGGTGAACATCGTCGTTCTCGACAGCACGGGCAACAGCCCCAACCGCTTCGTGCGCTGCATGGGGCTGACCCCCGGCGCAAGCTACAAGGACGAGGAGAGCGGGCTGCTTTATGATGCCAACGCCCTCATGGCGCAGGGTCTGCCCCTGCCCATGGTGCCGCACCCCCGCTGGCCGGTCATGGTGACGCCCAGCGAATACGACGCCTTCCAGATCCACCTGGTAAGGGTTTGAGATCGCCGCGCTATCGTATGCCCTCAGCGCGTTCAAACGCAAAGCGCTGAGGGCAGCCCGGACAACAGAAGAACGATAAAAGAGGGGATGTGAAAAAACGCCGTTTTTTCACATCCCCCATAGTCTTACTTCTTCAGCAGCGGCGCGCCGCTGTGCCAGGCCTTGCCGCAGACCTCGCCCACGGCGTAGTAGTCGTTTCGCATCTGGTCGAAGAGGAAGGTGTTGAGCTTCCCGGCGTCGATGCGCCCCTGCTCGTCGAGCACCCGCTCGTCCGCCAGCACGTTTTCGATCTTCCCCAGCACGCGCAGGCCGTAGGGCTGCTGCTGCATCTCGAGCACCGTGCACTCGAGCGTGAGCGGGTACTCGGTGATGACCGGCGCGTCCACGCGGCTGCTCTTGACGGCGTGCAGGCCGGTGCGCGCAAACTTGTCGGCGAATTTGTTCGCGCTGGCGATGCCCATGAAGTCGGACGCTTCCAGCGTGTCCATCCCCGGCACCGAGAGCGTGAAGGCGCCGCGCGCCTTGAGGTTCTGCACGGTCTTGTGCTCCTCCTCGAGGTTGAGCGCGACCATGTCCTCCGCGCAGATGCCGCCCCAGGCCATCGCCATGGAGTCCACCGTGCCGTCCTCGTTGTAGGTGCCGATCATGTACACCGGCATCGGAAAGAGATAGGGTTTCACGCCAAAATCCTTCATTTGAAAAAACCTCCGCTTGTTATTTTATCACGGATATGATACCATGGCCGGGAAAAGGGGATAAGTACCAACAAAAAAGTTAGGTACTGGTCTGAAAGTAAGCAATGAGCAAAAAGAGCATTTCCGAGGCCAGCTTCGGCGACACGGGTTACAGCTATACCCTCTCGCTGATCGCGGGGAAGTATAAGCCCATCATCCTCTACTGTCTGATGGAATATGAGCCGGTGCGTTTCAACGAGATGCAGCGCTATCTCGGGCGGGTGGCGGACAAGACACTGAGCCAGAACCTCAAGGAGCTCGAGCGCGACGGGCTGATCCACCGGCGCATGTACCCGGAGGTTCCGCCGCGCGTGGAGTATACGCTGACGGCGCGCGGGCAGTCCCTGGTGCAGGTGCTCGACAAGCTCTGCGAGTGGGGAATGGAGAACCGCCCATGAAAAGCCTGACGCTCGAACAGTATTCGGTAAAATATAACGATCCCTGTGACGGCCTGCCCGAGACGCTGAAGCTTGGGGAGCTGGAGCTTTGCGACTGCGCCCTGCCCCCGAGGGCGCGGCAGAGCCACAAGTACCGCTATGGCCGCGCGCTGCTGCTCGCGGGCTCGGTGGGCTATTCCGGCGCGCCCTGCCTCGCGGCGAACGCCTGTGAGCGGGGCGGCGCGGGGCTGACGCAGCTTCTGGTGCCGCAGAGCATCTATCCCATTGCCGCGATCCGCTGTGACGGCGCGGTGGTCGTCCCGCTTCCCGAGACGGCGGA
>CAJOFI010000007.1:0-4432 GCA_905233595.1 uncultured Oscillospiraceae bacterium
GAACGAAGGCCATGGTGCAAAACGACGGCTCCTGCCGCAACGAGGAGGCCTTCTGGCGCGTCTTCCTCGGCATCTACGGCGAGGGGGCTCGGGCGCATATCCCGCTGTTTGAGGAGTTCTACGCAAAGGAATTCCAGCAGGGGCGGCGCTTCTGCGGCTTCAATCCCCGGGCGGCGGAGACGGTGCGGCTTGCCAGGAGCCTTGGCTTTCGCGTGATCCTCGCGACAAATCCGCTCTTCCCCGCCATCGCCACCGAGAGCCGCATCCGCTGGGCGGGGCTTTCGCCGGAGGATTTCGAGTTCTACACCACCTACGAAAACAGCACGACCTGCAAGCCGAACCCCGCCTATTACCGCGAGGTGCTGGAAAAGGCGGGGCTTGACGCGCACGACTGCCTCATGGTGGGTAACGACGTGGACGAGGACATGGTCGCCGAGACCCTGGGGCTAAAAACCTTCCTGCTCACCGACTGCCTGCTCAACCGGGGGAACAAAGACATTGACCGCTGGGCGCACGGCGGCTTTGACGCGCTGCAGGACGAGCTTAGGAACTGTTCCGAAATAAGGAACTGTCACGAAATAATCTGTGCAATCTGACTTGCCTTTTTCGCCTGTAGCTTCGTTGTCAAATCTTGAAATACACAAAGTATTCCTGCGATTTTCCGCCTCGCTACAGGCGAAAAACGACGCCGCAGACGGGCCAAACAAATTTATATTTTGAGGGCTTGCGGTCTTGAGAAAACGGAGGCTGTTTGGTATAATACTTTTCGCTGTAGCGGTAAAGCGGGGAAAGGAAGCTCAGGCTCGGGTAAAAATCTGAAAGGCAATGCATGCGGCACGCCGCGTACAGGCGAGCCGACCGGCTTGAGCCGGGGCGCGGGCCATCGAAAGCGCCAAGGCCGCAAACCGTTGAATACGCTGGATTTTTTGAAGGAGAGTGGAGATAAATGAAATTAGGGATCGTGGGTCTGCCCAACGTGGGCAAGACGACGCTTTTTAACGCCCTCACCGGTTCGAGGGCCGAAACGGTGCCCGACGAGCGCCTGGACTGGCTGGCGGAATACTACCCCCCGAAGAAATATTCCCCCGCCACCATCGACTTCGTGGACGTGCCGGGCGTGAGCGGCGGCGGAAAGGGCAACGAGGTCTTTCAGGCCATCCGCCAGGTGGACGCGCTGGTCGAGGTCGTGCGCTGCTTTGACAACGAGGACGTTTTCCTCGAGCCTGCCGACGCCGTGCGCGACGCGGAAAGCTTTGAGCTGGAGCTGATCCTCGCGGATATCGAGATCGTGGAGCGCCGCCTCGAGCGCGCGAAGAAGAACGCCAAGGGCGGCGACAAGAAGTACAAGCGCGAGGCGGAGATGTGCGAGGCGCTGATCGCCCATCTGACCGAGGAGAAGCCCGCGCGCGACTTCCCCTTCACCGAGGACGATCAGGACATCCTCGCAGACGGCGGCCTGCTGACCGTGAAGCCCGTGATCTACGCGGCGAACCTCGACGAGGAGGGCATGAGCCACCTCGCCGAAAACTTAAACTTCCGGGCGCTCAGCGAGTACGCGGCGAAGCACGGCGCGGCGGTGCTGCCCGTGGCGGCGAAGTTCGAGGAGGACATCGCCGATATGGACGCCGAGGACGCGAAGCTGTTCATGGAAGACCTCGGCCTCACGGAGACCGGGCTTGACCGTCTGATCCGCACCTCCTATGGGCTTTTGGGCTACATCTCCTTCCTCACCGCGGGGGAGGACGACGTGCACGCCTGGACGATCGTCAAGGGCACCAAGGCGCCGAAGGCCGCCGGGAAGATCCATACCGACATTGAGCGCGGCTTCATCCGCGCCGAGATCGTCGCTTTCGAGGATCTCAAGGCCTGCGGCTCGATGGCGGCGGTGAAGGAAAAGGGGCTCTTCCGCCTCGAGGGCAAGGAGTACGTCATGCAGGACGGCGACGTGACCATGTTCCGGTTCAACGTGTGATATGGTTTTGAGCTTTGGGTGCTGAGTTTTGAGGAACTCGATTTTGCCCAGAACACAGAACGAAGGGGCTATGAAAACACAGCCCCTTCGTTTCACGTTGTAAGCGTTTCGTTATTTTCAGCAAATCTCAAAACTCAAAACTCACAACTCAAAACTGGGGCTGTGAAAACTTACGTTTTCACAGCCCCATTGCGCTACTGCTTGCCGACCCGGCTGATGATGTAATCTTCCACGTCCTGCATGTCGAGGCCGAGCGCGACGGCCAGCTCCCCGTGCAGAATGTCCTTGGCGCGCTTGAGCGTGGCCTCGGCGCGGCTGGACTTGGTTTTGCGCTGGCTCATGCGCTGGCGCAGACCCTTGACGATGGCCACCAGCGCCTCACAGCTGTGCTGCCGGAACAGCTCCTTATAAAAGGCGTCAACGTGGTTGAAGCGGTTGTCGTTGCAGATCGCGGGCTCGATGTCGGGCATCGCGTCGATGAGCGCCTCCGCCTCCTCCCGGCTCATGACCGGGCGCATGAACACGTTCGATTCCACCGGCGCGAAGAACACCCCGGTGCCGATATACGGGCTCAGATGGTAATACAGCTTGTCCGCCGGGGAACCTGCCATGGGCAGCGCGTCGATCTTCTCCACGGTGCAGACGCCGTTTTCCCCGTAAATGATCTTCTCTCCAATCTCAAACATTTTATGATTCCCCTATCGTATTACTTATAGCTATATAATACACGATTTTTCCGGCATTTTCAAGGCTTTTTTGCGATTTTTTACTTCAAATTTTATGTACAATATCAGCCGTAACCAATGAAATCAGACGCAATTTGACAATTGTTTTCCGCGCCGGACTGTGATAGAATAATACGACTGCTTTGTGAGGACGGAGATGATCGTGTTGGCGGAATTCTGGTACCGGGCGGTGTGGATCGTGCTGGTCTACTCCCTGCTCGGCTGGTGCTCGGAGGTGGCCTTCGCCGCCGTGAAAACGGGGAGCTTTGTCAACCGGGGCTTCCTGAACGGCCCGGTGTGCCCCATCTACGGCTGCGGCGTGCTGATCGTGCTGCTGGTGCTTGAGCCGGTGAAGGAGAATCTGGCGCTGCTCTTTTTCGGGAGCATGGTGTTCTGCTCCGCGCTGGAGTTTCTGGTCGGCTTTGCGCTGGAACGGATCTTTCACGACAAGTGGTGGGATTACAGCGAATGCCCCTTTAACCTCATGGGCTACGTCTGCCTGGAGTTCTCGCTGATGTGGGGCATAGCCTGCGTGCTGGTGGTGGACGTGCTGCACCCGCTGATCGCCGAGGCGGTGCAGCGCATTCCAACGTCCGTGGGCGTCTGGCTGGAGCTTTTCTTCGGCGGGGTGATGCTGGTGGACGCGGTGCTGACGCTCGTGGAGCTTGCCAAGCTGCCGAAGCGCTTCAAGGCCATCGGGGAGCTGGAAAACGCGCTCACCGCCCTGTCTGACACGGTGGGGGAGAAGCTGATCTATGAGCCGATGGCGCGCGGGAAGGAGCGCGGGGACGCCTTCGCCCAGGCGCACCCCGTCCTCACGCGGAAGGCGCGCGGCACGGCGCAGGCGGCGCTGCAAAAGCGGGAGGAGATCAATTCCGGTATCCGGGAGCGGGAGGACGACGCCAAGGCCGCGCTTGCCGAACGCCGGAGAAGGCTGGAGGAGCGGCTTGCCGCTCTGCGTGAAGGCTCCTTCGTCCAGCGGCGCATCATAAGGGCATATCCCGCGCTGCTCAAGGGACAGCGCAGCGGCGCTCTGTTCCGCCGCCTGCGGGAGCAAAACAACGAAGAGGAAAAGAAATCTGCCTGATGAAGCTATATCTCTACGGACACGAATATAAATATGCGGTGGAGCAGATGCTGCTGACGCTCTTCCCCGCCGAGAGGCCGCAGTACCCGGAAGGGAAGCCCGAGGGGGAGCGTATGGTTATCCGCCTCTCCCGGGGCGCAAAGCGCGTCACGGCGAGCTGTGTGCTCAGGCTGGGGGAGGGGCGCTATACGGGTATGGCGTCCTGCCCGCTCGAGCGTCTGGGCGACGCGCTGGAGGCCGACCGGAAATGCCAGCGCCTCGTAAAGAACGCGATGTACCGCGCGGCGCTGCGTTCCGGGCGGGAAAAGCCCGTCTGGGGCGCGCTGACCGGGGTGCGCCCGGCGAAGCTGCTCGAGGCGAAGCTGCGAGAGGGCATGGGCGAGGAGGCCGCGCTGAAAGCCTTCGTCGAGGAATTCGAGGTTTCGCCGGAGCGGGCGGCGCTCTGCCTGGACGCGAGCCGCGAGACGATGAAGGCGGCCGAGAGCCTCGGGGAGAGGGACGTTTGCCTCTACGTGGGCATCCCCTTCTGCCCGACGCGCTGCGCCTATTGCAGCTTTGTGAGCCAGTCGGTGGAAAAGAGCATGAAGCTCATCCCGCCCTTTCTGGACGCGCTGGAGCGGGAGATCGAGGCCACGGCGGAGGCGGTGC
>CAJOFI010000007.1:4438-15894 GCA_905233595.1 uncultured Oscillospiraceae bacterium
CCGACCACGCTCTCAAGCGAGCAGCTTGACCGGCTCTGCACGGTGCTGGAGCGGCGCTTCGAGCTCTCCGCCCTGCGGGAATACACCGTCGAGGCGGGAAGACCCGACACCATTACCGAGGAGAAGCTGCGCGTCCTGCGCCGGCACGGGGTAGACCGCGTGAGCGTCAACCCGCAGACCATGTCGGACGCCGTGCTGGACGCGATCGGCCGCCGGCACACGGCGGCGGACATCGTCGCGGCGCTTGAGAAGGTGCGCGCGGTGGGCGGCCTCGCGGTGAACATGGATCTCATCGCGGGTCTGCCCGCCGACACGGTGGAGGGCTTCGCGGATACGCTGGACAAGGTGCTCACCCTCGCGCCGGAGAACGTCACCGTGCACACGCTGAGCCTCAAAAAGGGCAGCCGCATCACGCTCGAGGGCGCCGAGATCCCGGACGCGCAGGCGGTGGGGGAGATGCTCTCGATCGCCGAGAGGCGCCTGCGCGGCGCGGCGTACAGCCCCTACTACCTCTACCGGCAGAAGTTCATGTCCGGCGGCTTCGAGAACGTCGGCTGGACGAAGGAGGGTTATGTTAACCTCTACAACGTCTGCATCATGGAGGAGCTGTGCAGCATCCTCGCCATGGGCGGGGGCGGCTCCACCAAGCTGATCGCCCCGCGCGGCGGGCGCAACATCCGGCTGATGGCGCCGAAGTATCCGCTGGAATACGTTCAGAATATCGAAAAAACCTGCGAGGATAAGCAGAAAATCCTCGATTTTTATGCATAAGGAGGACGAGGGATGGCCTATCAGCTTACCGACATCAACTACCGTACCGTAACGGACCCCAAGGGCTTTGTGGAGGAGTGCGACGCGCGCTATCAGGGAGAGGTGGGGGTCGCGGCGGAGATGATCCTCGAGAACCGGCACAAGAGCCCCATCGTGCTGCTCTCCGGCCCTTCCGGCTCGGGCAAGACGACGACTGCCATGAAGATCTCCGACGAGCTGGAGAAGCGCGGCGTGCGCTGCCATTACGTGGCGATGGACGATTATTTTGTCACGGTCGATCCGCTGACCGCTCCGCGCACCCCGGAGGGGGAGCTGGATTTCGAGTCCCCGCTCTGCCTCGATCTGGAGCTTTTGAACAAGCACTTCACCATGCTCTCCCGGGGGGAGCGCATCTACGTGCCGAAGTACGAGTTCTCGCGGCAGATGCGCATTCAGGAGCCGTCCAAGTCCATCAAGCTCCGCGACGATGAGATGGTGATTTTCGAGGGCATCCACGCGCTCAACGATCTGATCACCGACCGGCACCCCGAGGCCTTCAAGCTCTACATCTCCGCCCGAAGCGACGTCGCCTTCAACGGGAGCATCGTCTACAAGCGCACCTGGTTCCGCCTGGTGCGGCGCCTCGTGCGGGACTTCAATTTCCGCGGCTCCGACCCGGCGGTGACGATGGCGATGTGGGCAAACGTCCGGCGCGGGGAGCTTGCGAACATCTCGCCCTTCAAGACCAAGGCGAATCTGCGCTTCGACACCTCCCACGCCTACGAGCCTGCGCTTTTCAATCTCACGGCGACGAAGCTCTTCTCCTCCGTCCCGGAGGGGATCGAGCGTTACGAGGAGCTTCGGCAGGTGCTGCCCGCGCTGCAGCTTTTCGGCCACATCGACGAGAGCCTCATCGCCCCCGACGCGCTCGTGCGCGAATTCATCGGCGGCGGCGTTTACGAGTATTGAGTGGCCGGTGAAGTTCTGGTGTCGCTTCGCGACAGATAAAAAAGGGGCTGTGAAAAAATGCGGTTTTTCACAGCCCCTTTTTTATATCCGTCCCCGAAAGGTATGGACGCCGATCAATGATCGGCGCTACGCAAGCGCGTAGTCGAACACGTCCTTTACGGCGGCTTTGATGGTCTCATAGCTCATGCCGATACGCGCCTCGAAGCGCTTTTCGCCGTCAACGTAGAAGGTGGGCACGGCGTAGTAGTCGTAGCGGTCGGCGAATTCCGGCTCCCGCGTCTCCTCGACCTTCTGGATGGCGAGCTGCCTGTAGGCGGGGTTTTCCGCGTACAGCTCGTCGATGGCGCGGAAGGCCCGCGCGCAGTAGCCGCAGTCGTCCCGGTGGAACATCAAAATGGTTTTCATAGCAATCGCTCCTTTCGTTTCCTCAAAACGCAAATCTCACGACTCAAAACTGTGTATCGCGTCGCGCATACGCTCCAGCCCCTCCCGCAGCCTCGCTCTCGGCAGGGCGAGGTTCAGGCGCACGAAGCCCTCGGCGTCGTCCACAAAGTTCCGGTTCCCGCTCTCGGTGATCACGCGGGCGCGCTCGGCAAAGAAGGCGTCCAGATCCTCCACGCCCGGCAGGCACTTTCGCAGATCGACCCAGGCGAGATAGGTCGCCTCCGGCACGGTGAAGACAGCCCCGGGAAGCTCCCGCTTCAAAAAGGCATCGAGCAGCGCGAAGTTTTCGTCAAGGTAGCCTTTCAGCGCGCGCAGCCATTCGCCGCCCTGCTCGTAGGCCGCCTCGTGCGCCGTGAGCGACAGGGGATTGAGCATGCCGCAGGCCTTGGCGCGGAAGCGGAAGCGCTCGCGCTCCTCCGGGTCGCGGATGATGACCGCCGACATCAGAAGCCCCGCGAGGTTGAAGGTCTTGCTCGCGGACATGCAGGTGGCAAGCCTCGGGTAATCGGGCAGGAGCTTTGCCATCGGCGTGTGGCGAAGCCCGCTTCGCAGCAGGTCGCAGTGGATCTCGTCCGACACGATGAACAGCCCGTTTTCCACCGCGATGCGCCCGATCTCGCGCAGCTCCTCCTCCGTCCAGACGCGCCCTGTGGGATTGTGCGGGTTGCAGAGCAGCAGAAGCTTTGTCTTCGGGTCGGCGGCCTTCTTTTCAAAATCCGCAAAGTCGATCTCGAAGCGCCCGTCCGCCCCGCGCCGAAGCGGGGAGCGCAGCAGCTCCACGCCGCTGTGCGTCGCCGCGCGCAGAAACTGGCTGTACGCGGGCGTCATCGTGAGCACCTTTTCCCCCGGCGCGACCAGATCCTCCACGAACTGCACGAGCGCGTAGACGACGCCCGGCGTGGTCAGAAGCTGCTCCTCGGGAAAATCCCAGCCGTACATCCTGCGGCACCAGCCCCGCAGCGCGCGGACGTAGCCCCCGTCGTACATCCCGGTGTAGCCCAGAATGCGGCGGTCAAGCCGCCTGGAGACGGCGCTCAGAATCTCCGGCGCGACGGCGAAATCCATGTCCGCCACCCACATGCGGATAAAGTCCGCGTCCGGCGGGCAGCCCTCAGGGCGCGGAAAGCCCTCCACGTTCGCGGCATTGGTGCCGGATCGGTCGATCAACTCGTCAAAATCATAGCGCATTCGGCATCAGCCTCCTTTTTCTATCAGTATAACAGAGAAAAGCGAACTGTACAAGCCGTTAGATTCGTGATATAATGCCAAATAGTTTTGAAAATCGTTGGAGAGAGAAGCTATGACAGATTTTCACGCGGACGACTACGGCCTGTTTGAGACACAGAGCGAGCGCATCCTCGACTGCTTTGCGCACGGGGCGCTGACCGGCACGAGCGCGATGCCGAACAGCCCCTGCCGGGAGGAATGCCTGCGGCGTCTGCCGGGGGCGCTCGCGCTGACCGTCCATCTGAATCTGATGGAGGGGCGCTGCGTCGCGCCGAAGGAGGCGCTGCCCCTGCTGGTGGACGCCGACGGGGTCTTTCGCGTGTCCTTCGCGAGGCTGCTCTTCTGCGCGCTGAGCGGGAAGCGCGAAGAGTACCGGCGGGAGCTCAAAATGGAGCTTTCCGCCCAGATCCACGTCCTGCTTCCCGCGATCGAGGCGCGCGGGGAAGCCCTGCGCCTCGACGGGCATGCGCACTGGCACATGCTGCCCGTGGTGTTCGACGCGCTGATGGACGTGATCGCGGAGGAGAAGCTGCCCGTGCGCTATATCCGCATCCCGCGCGAGCCGCTGGGGCTTCTTCTGCGGCATCTGCCGGGGCTGCTGCCCTTCCCCGCGATCAACGCGGTCAAGTCCCTGCTGCTCTGGCTGCTCGCGGGGCGGAACCTGCGGCGCTACAAAAAGGCGCTTGACGGCATGGAAAAGCGGCTTTTCCTCGGGGTGCTGTTCTCCGGCCGCTTTGACTATGAGAAGATGCGCCGGGTGCTCCCTCTGGCCGAGCGCGAGGCTGCGCGGCGCGGCTGGGGGCTGGAGCTGCTGGCGCACCCCGGCGCGGTGTATGAGGAGGCGGACGTACGCGCCCTCACGAACCGGGACGACGTGGCCTTCCTCACAAGCCCGAACCGGCTGCGGGAGGCGGAGGCTCTGAAACGGATCGGGAAAGAAGGCGCGGCGTATGCGGGATAAGAAAACGCCGCTGCTGCTGGCAAGCTCCTTCCTGCTGCGCCGTTTGGGAAGCCCTTCGCCGGAAGGTGAAGCCGTAGCCCCGAGCATTGCTCGGCGGGAACGAGTGGCCAGCGTTCGAGCGAAGCGTCTGAAAACCAAAAAACATGGCTGGGAATTGCGGTTCCCAGCCATGTTTACGATCTTCTCAAAACTCACGATTCAAAACTGTGCTTATACGATCCTGCGATCCCGGGTCTGGGAATCGTAGTGCTTGTTCAGAAACGGGCGGACGACGTAGTAAATGAGCTTGTTCTCCCCGTTGGTGATATAGAGCGCGAAGGTCGCGATAAAGAAGATGAGCGCGGCCAGCAGCGCCTTTCCGAGCAGCTTCACGAGCAGCTTGACGGCTTTCTTTTTCATGGTTCCCCTCCTTAATAGGCTTCGGAGTCGTCAAACTCCACGAGCGTGGGGTCGAGCGGCTTCTCGCCCAGCACCACGTCCATGTATTTGTTGACGCAGTTTCTCATGTCCTGGCGGGAGACGGTGCGGCTGTCCTCAAGGTCGTGCTCCACGAAGATGAAGTGGAAGCCGAGGTCACGCGCCTGCTCCTCCATCAGCGCGTGCACGCCCAGCATGCCCTTGCAGGCGATGTTGTCGTTCATGAGCACCATGTCGCAGTTGAATTCCTTTGCCCACTGCCAGACGGCGTTGACGTTGTCCCAGCCGCCGACGGCGTGGTGGCGCATGCAGGCCTTCTCGGTGAAGCGCGTCAGATCGTCCAGCGCCTTGTCGGGGTCTTCGGTGTCGATCATGTTGAAGCCCATCGTGGAGTCCATGTTCAGCACGATGTTGATGCCCCAGCAGTTGGCGCACCAGGTCGGAAAGTCCGTATAATACACGGCGGAGGGCCCCCACAGGAAGGCGCGGTGGCGGCAGTTGCCGCGGAAGGGGTCGTACTTTTGCTCGTAAGCCTTGCGCATGAGCCGGATGACCTTGCGGTCAACCTTGTTGAAGTAGGGGTCCTGCCCGTTCACGCTCTGCCAGGAGTAGAGGCGGTAGAGCGTCTCGGCGATGCCGGTGAGGGCGGAATAGGGGGTCTTGAAGAAGTCCCACTTCTCAAGCTCGATGGTGTTCTGCTCGTTCATGAGCTTTGCGTAGCGGAAGAACTCGTCCCAGTCCCACTTCACGCCGTAGTGCTCCTCCACGAAATGGATGGCGTCGAGGATGGTCTGGCGGGAGTAGGGGAGCGCTTCGGGGTTATTGTGCTGCATGGCGAGGGTGACGGGAAAGTCGGGCTTGCCGATGCGGCGGCGCTGGAACATGGAGGTCGCCTCTGAGGCGTTGCAGGGCATGTTCGTCGAGAGCATGACCTTGCCCACGAGCGGGAAGGCGTCGTCGATGGCGACGCCGGTCTCCGCCGCGCAGCGGGAGCACACGTCCGCCGGCAGGCCGAAGGACTCCGCCACGTCGATGTAATACGGCTCGATGTGCTGGTCCACGTCGCAGATGATGAACTCCGGCAGGGTCTGCAGCGGGAAGGGGTGCAGCCCCTTGAAGCCCTTGAGGAAGAGCGGGGTGATCGTCTCGTCGTGGGGGACGATGTTCTCCGTCTCCGGCCCGCCGCCGAGGCGCTCGTCGTTGGAGAGGACGAAGGCGATGCGCCCGGTGAGGGAGCGGACGATCGCGTGCATGTTCATGTGCGCGATCTTGAGCTGCGGCCCGCGGTAGCCCTCGAAGAGGCGGTCAATGAACATGAAGGTGCCGAGGAAGGAACCCATCCAGCGGTATTCCCACATGCCCTTGAGAACCGGCAGCGGCGCCGAGGCCACCATCAGCCCCATGGACAGAAGGTTATTGAGCCAGGCCGTGTAGTCCACCAGCGTGTCCTTCACGCCGCGCCACTCGCGCCATTTGGCGACGCCGGTCTTGTCGTAGTAGCGGCTTCTCAGCCCGCCCTTGCCGTTTTGCGCCTGCCACAGCGGATCAAAGCGCTCGAGCGCCCTGTCCACGGGGGCGATCATTTTATCGATGAGTTTCATGGTCATTTCCCTCCCTGAAGCTGCTTGATCTCCAGCGACTCGATGAAGGCCTGGAAGCGGGTGCGAAGCTGCCCCACCGCGCCGAGGACGTATTCCTTTTCAATGGTGCAGGTGGGGATGTGCAGCTCATTGATGAAGATGCTGGACTTCAAAACCTTCTCGTAGCTCCAGAATTCGCAGAACTTCATGTTCTCGTAGATGATGCCGTCGGCGGCGAAGTCCTTCACCAGACGCTGCACCTCGCTCGTGCGCTGGTCGATCTTCATGCCGTCCATGAAGCGGGCGCACTGGTTCCAGTGCAGATAGTGGCGGCAAACGGCGTCAAAGGCGCTCTCGTTGCCGTAAATTTCGATCTCCTCCCGCCCGGGGAAGGAGCCGAAGCAGTAGCGGTCGGCCACGACCATGGCGCCGCAGCTCTCGATGAGCCTGGTGAACTCCGGGTCGTCGATCTCGCTGCCCGCCAGAACGACGCGCGCGCGGAAGGGGAACTTCGGCTCCGGCTCGCGCGTCCTGAGCTCCTCGAGCGTCTCCTCCAGATAGGGGAGGATGAGGTCGTGGGGACAGACCTGGCTGACGAGCATGATGACGTGGAACTCGTAGCCCGTGATGGGCGGGTTCGGCAGCTTCCGATAATCGCCGATCTCGGTGATGACGCGGCAGAGGCGGTTGTGCTGCTCCACGGCCTTGCGGATCGCGGCGTCGGAGACGTCCACCCCCAGCTTATCGCGCAGCGGCTCCAAGAGCTTCACGCGAAGCTGAACCTTGTAGTAGTCGAGGTTGGTGCCGTCGCCCTTCATGGGCGGGTCGATCTGCGTGACGAAGAAACGGGGATTCTTGATCGGGTCGATGAGGAAAAAGTGCTGCTCCATGCGGTCCATCGTGGCGCAGCTCTCCGCGCCGAAGAGCGCGTCCAGGTAGTTGAAGCCGCCCTCAATGGCGCGCTCGAGGATGGAGCGGGCGTAGGGACAGGTGCGGTTGGTCATGTAATAGCCCGCGATGTCCGTCGAGGTGCAGCGGGGCGCGCGCAGGCGGCTCGAAAAGCAGCCGGGGAGGTTTAAGAGCACCTCGGGCACGTAGTAGCAGTTGTAGCCCAGGGCATAGCGCCCCTCCGCCTTGGCCTTGAGCACCAGCTCATTCTGCGCCTCCTGCAGCAGGTTTTCAAAGTAGATCAGATGCTTCAAATCTTTCAAACAAAACACCTCTTTTGTTTTTCAATAACCATTGTCAATTTATCACAAGGCGGGGATCACGTCAAGACTTGCGTTTGTTCAACTTCTCCTTGCGCAAGAAATTTACAACATTATTTACAAATGGACTCTTGCACAGACGACGGAAAAATGGTAAGCTATCAGCAACAAAGGAAATACAGGTAAGGAGGTTGATCCCAATGGTCAACATCATCATGGGGCTGAAAGGCTCCGGCAAGACGAAAAAGCTGGTCGAGCTCGTGCGCGAGGCCGTGAACGAGGGCAGCGGCGACGTCGTCGTCATCGAAAAAGAGCGCAAGCTGACCTTCGACATCCCCTATCAGGCGCGCCTCATTGACGCGGGCGACTATGACATCGGCAGCTATGAGTTTCTCAAGGGGCTCATCTGCGGTGTGCACGCGGGTAATTACGACATTACCCATTTCTTTATTGATAACTTCTATAAGCTCGTCAACGACAAGAGCGTGGAAGCGCTGGAGAAGTTCCTCGGCTGGCTGAACAAATTCTCCGAGCAGGAGCATATCAGCTTCATCGTCTCCATCTCCGCCGACCCCGCCACCGTCAGCGACGAGGTGCGCAAATATATCCTGTGAATCAGTTTTTATAACGAATGCCTCTGAAAAACGCGGTTTTTCAGAGGCATTTGTTATAAATGGCGATTTCGGTTATAACGGCGTCCATGGGAAAGTCGTGCGCGTCCGTTTCGATCCCGGGCAGCTTCTGGCACTCGAAGGCGACGGCGAGGACGCGGGCGTTTCGGCACCGGGGCAAAAAGCGGTCGTAATAGCCCGCGCCGTGCCCTAAGCGGCGCCCCTGCCCGTCAAAGCTCACGCAGGGGCAGAGTACGAGCTCAAGCTCCTCCGGCGGGACGGGAACGGACGCGGCGCGATCCGGCTCGAGGATGCCGTAAGCGCCGGTGACGAAGCCGCGTGGCTCGTAAGCCTCCAGCGACCCATTCGTCAGACTCACCGGGAAGCAGAGGCGCGCGCCGCGCGCAAGCAGCGCATCGTGCAGGGCGGAGAGAACGGCCTCGTCCCAGAGCGCGAGATAGCTCAGAACGCATTTGGCTTTTTGCACCTCGGGCAGCGACAGAAGCCGCGCGCAGATCGCGCGGGATGCCGAAGCGCGTTCGGCCGCGCCCATCCCGCGCCGCGCATCGAGGGCGCGCTTTCGCTGTTCACGCTTGCTCACAGCAGGCTCCTCCGAAGCTTCGGCGCAAGCTGCACGAGCAGCGGGATCACGGCAAGCTGCACGGCCCAGAGGATGGCGCACTGCGCGATGCGCGTCACGAGCAGCGGCACGAAGGAGGAGCCGTACAAAACGGAGATCCAGAGCGTGTTCAGAAGCAGGCTCAGAAGAAGCTGATGCACCGCAACGGCGGAAAAAATGCGCAAAAAGTCCTGTTTTCGGTACAAAAACAGACCGTAAGTGAGACCCATCAGAAAGGCCGTGAGCGTGAAGCCGGGAAAATATGCCCCCACGGGAAAGAGGATCGCCCCCAGAAGGTCCGCCAGCGCCGCGACGACCCCCGCGTACAGCGGCCCCAGGAGCAGCGCCGCGAGCACCACCGGCACAAAGGCAAAGCCGATCTTGGTGTTCCATGCGCTGATCGACAGAAAGCGGGACAGCACGATCTCCAGCGCCGTGAGCATCGCCATGAGAACAAGGTTTTTGGTACTGATCTTCTGCATAGTCAGGACTCCTTGGAAAAGCATCCGGGAAAGCGCGGGCTCAAAGCTGCGCCTGCGCTTCGGCGGCTTCCACGACGTGGCGGGCGAGGAGCATCGTGGTCACGGTGCCGACGCCGCCGGGCACCGGGCTGATCCCACGCACCAGCGGCGAAACCGCGTCAAACGCCACATCACCGCAGATTTTGCCGTCAAAGCTCTCATTTACTCCCACGTCGAGGATGATTTGACCGGAATGGACGAAGCGCTCATCCACCAGCGCCGCCCTGCCCGCGGTGGAGACGAGAATGTCCGCGCCCCGGCAGATCGCGGGGAGAGCGCGCGTTTTGCTGTGGCAGAGCGTGACGGTCGCGTCCCGCGCGGAGAGCAGCATGCTCAGAGGTCTGCCCACGATGAGGCTTCGCCCGATGATGGCGACGTTCGCCCCCTCCAGCCGGATGCCGTAGTGGTCGAGCATCGCGAGGCAGGCCTCCGCCGTGCAGGGGGCAAAGCCCGTGCCGCGCCCGACGAAGGTGCGGGCGAGGGAGGGCACGGTGATGCCGTCCACGTCCTTCTCGGGGCGCAGGGCGCCAAACACGCGCTCAGTGTCGATGCGCCGGGGCAGGGGGCGCAGCACGAGGATGCCGTGCACGTCGGGGTCGTTGTTGACGCGCTCCAGCTCCCGCAGCAGCTCCGCGGTGCCGGTCGTCCAGGGGAGGCGGATGCTTTTGAGCCGGATACCGACCTTGTCGCAGGCCTTCGTCGCCGAGCGCTCGTAGAAGAGCGCGCCCGGATCCTCGCCGCAGCGCAGCAGCGCCAGACAGGGGGTGCAGCCCGCGCTCTGCAGGCTTGCGACGCGCTCGGTCAGCGATTCCCGGATCGCCTGCGCCACCGGCGCGCCCCATAAAATTTCGCTCATAAGCCTTGCAGCCGGCGCAGCACGGACGCGCTCAGCGCCTCCGTCCGGGGGCGATATTCGCCCAGCAGCCGACCGGCCTCCTCCTCGTAAGAATCGCTCTCCGGATCGCCCCGAAGCGTCCCGGTGTTCACAAATATGTTCATCGCGGCGCAGTCCATCGCGGCGAGCGCCAGCGCCGCGCCGCAGCCCACGTCGGACAGCAGCAGGGGAGAGCACAGCCCCTCCGCCCGCTCAAGCAGCGCCGCCGCCTCGCAGACGCACCGCAGCATTGCAAGCGGCGCTTTGCAGGCCGTGAGCGTGGCTTCTCGCAATTTCGCGGCGCTCTGCGGATCGCCCTTCGGCAGGGAGTAGGCGGCGGCGAGGGGCTTGAAGCCCTCCGCGTCCTCGTGCGTCCGACTGCCCGATGATCGCGCAAAGCGTCTCCGCCCGATCCGCGTATTTTTTCCGCCCCGCCGTGAGCCGCGAGGCCATCGCACAGAGCGCCGCCGCGAGCGCCCCGCAGAGCGCCGCCGCCCCGCCGCCGCCCGGTGTTGGCGCTTCGGACGCAAGCGCCGATACAAATTCCGAAAGCCCGTGATCGCTCATGTGCCGCCTCCTTTATTCATATAATGGTAATTATAGGGGTTTTCGGCGGCTTGTCAAGCAATTTCGCTCTTGCATCGCAGGAGAAAAGGCGGTATAGTAAGACGATCACGGAAAACGGAGACAGACATGAAAACGGTACAGGAAGCAAACAAGTGGATCGACCGGCTCTTCGCCATAAGCTTGGCGCTCATGGGGCTTACGTCCGCGATTTTGAGCGTGACGGGGCTCTTCGGGCTCACGCTGCCGGATTGGGCGCTGCGCCTGACGGGGATCGTGAACCTCGCCTCGCTCCCGGTGCTCACGTATTCCACGGTCGAAAGCCTGCGGGAGAAGCTCAGCATGCGCAAGGCCGCCGAGGCCAAAAAGAACAGAAAAAAGAGGAAAAAGAAATGAAACTGATTATTGCCTCCAATAACGCCCACAAGCTCGTGGAGATCAAGCAGATCCTGGGCGGGGAGTTTGACGAGATCCTCTCTATGCGGGAGGCCGGCATCGAGCATGAGACCGTCGAGGACGGCAGCACCTTCATGGAGAACGCCGAGAAGAAGGCGCGCGAGATGGCGGAGATCTCCGGCTGCTGCGCCCTCGCGGACGACAGCGGGCTCTGCGTGGACGCGCTGGACGGCGCGCCCGGCATCTACTCGGCGCGCTTCTGCGGCGTGCACGGGGACGATGAGGCGAATAACCGCCTGCTGCTGGAGAAGCTCG
>CAJOFI010000008.1 GCA_905233595.1 uncultured Oscillospiraceae bacterium
GCAGGAATACTTTGTGTATTTCAAACTTTTGCAACGCAGAGCCGGCGGAAATTTGCCGGTAGACGCCGAAGCTGGATTAATCAGCGCTTCCTTAAAGCACTTTGGACAGGAAATCCTGGAGCCTCGGGTTCTGCGGGTGGTTGAAGATCGCGTCGGGCGTACCCTCCTCGAGCAGCTTCCCGTCCGCCATGAAGAGCACGCGGTTGCCCACCTCGCGGGCAAAGCCCATCTCGTGCGTCACGACGACCATGGTCATGCCCTGCTTGGCAAGGCGCTTCATCACGTCCAGCACCTCGCCCACCATCTCGGGGTCGAGCGCGGAGGTCGGCTCGTCAAAGAGCATGACGTCCGGCTCCATCGCGAGGGCGCGCACGATGGCAACGCGCTGCTTCTGCCCGCCGGAGAGCTGGATGGGGTAGGCGCCCGCTCTGTCCTTGAGCCCTACGCGGTCGAGCAGCTCCAGCGCCTTGGCCTCCGCCTCCGCCTGGGACACGCCCTTGACCTTCACGGGCGCAAGGGTCATGTTCTGCAAGATCGTCTTGTGCGGGAAGAGATTGAAGTGCTGGAAGACCATGCCCATCTTCTGCCGGTGCAGGTCGATATCGAGCTTCTTGCCGTCCGGCCCCTTCTTCTTGGTGATGTCCACACCCTCGAAAATGATGTTGCCGGAGGTCGGCACCTCGAGCAGGTTCAGCGAACGCAGCAGCGTGGATTTGCCGGAGCCGGAGGGGCCGATGACGACCATCACGTCGCCCTTGTTGATGTCCACGCTCACGTCGTCGAGCGCCTTGATGGCGTCGCCGTTATAGTACTTCTTGAGGTTCTTGACCTCGATGAGCTTATCGAATGTCGCCACGGCGCAGCCTCCTCTCAAAGAATGCCAGGAGCTTGGTGAGGATGAAGGTGAGCACGAAGTACACCACCGCCACCATGATGAGCGGCTCCATGGTCAGATAGGTCGTGCCCTTGATGAGCAGGCACTGGGTCATCAGATCGCCGATGAAGAAGGTGGAGGCGAGGGAGGTGTCCTTGACGATCATGATAAATTCGTTGCCCAGGGCGGGCAGGATGTTCTTGATGGCCTGGGGCAGAATGATCTCCGTCATGGTCTGGCGGGAGCTGAGACCCAGGCTGCGCGCCGCCTCGGTCTGGCCGATATCGACGGCCTGGATGCCGGAGCGGATGATCTCGGAGACGTAGGCCGCGCTGTTGCACACCAGCGCGATGGCGACGCAGAGATACTGCTTGCGGTTGAGAAACGGGATGAGCTGGGGCAGCGCGAAGTAGAACAGATAGAGCTGCAGCAGCATCGGGGTGCCGCGGATGATCTCGGTATAGATCCCCGCGATCCACTTAAACGGCGGGAACTTCGCCATGCGCAGCAGCGCCAGCAGGGAGCCCAGCACCGCGCCCACCAGCACCGTGATCGCCGCGAGCGAGAGCGTGTAGCCCATGCCGGTGATGAGGAACTTGTCCCAGTATTTGATCGTCAGCTTGACGATGTTTTGACCGATGGTTACAAAATTCATAAGCGTCCTCTTAATCGGCGGGATGTGAAAAAACGGCGTTTTTCACATCCCCAGTTACGAAAGGGGATGTGATTATTCACAGCCCCTTTTATGTTGGCTTCTATGGCTCAGTCAAGGCTGACCTCGATGGCGCTGGCGCTCTCGGCGATCTCCAGAGCCTCGTTGTACCAGGTCTCATAGTACCCGGCGGCGTAGGCCTTCGCGAGCGCGGCGTTCACAGCCTCGAGCAGCTCGGTCTCGCCCTTGTGGATCAGAATGACGTTGGCCTCAAACTCCTCCGCCACGTCAAACTCCCAGGAGCACTTCACAAGACCGGGGTGGTTTGCGATGATCTGGGTGCCGTTGCCGTCGGCCACGGCCAGGGCTTCGATGTTGCCGGTCTCAAGCTCCAGCACGCCGACGCCGATCTCACCGATGGTGTAGGCCTTCGCGTTGGGGAGCTGGGAGGTGACGAGATCCATCTGCAGGGAGGCGTTCTGCGCGCCGACGGTCACGCCGTCAAAATCCTCGGGCTTGGTGTACTTCTCGGCGTCCTCGGCACGGATCAGCAGCACCTGCTCGGTCTCGTTGTCACCGGCGTAGTAGTAGTCGGACAGCTCATAGTTCTCGGCGCGGCTCTCGGTCCAGCTGTAACCGGAGATGGACATGGGGACGTTGCCGGTGGAGACGGCGGTCTGGCAGGCGTCAAAGCTCATGGCCTGGATCTCAAGCTCCACACCCAGCTCCTCGGCCAGGTACTTGGCCAGGGTCACGTCAAAGCCGACGTAGGAATCCTGCCCCTGCTTGGAGGAGTCCACAAACTCCATGGGGCTGAAGTCCGGCGACAGCGCCACGGTCAGCGGTCTGCTTCGCCGAGCCGCAGGCGGCCAGCGCCGCGACCATGCACAGCACCAGCAGCATGCACAAAACTTTCCGCATCTTTTTCATATCATTTGCCCTCACTTTTCGTCAGATTTAATAAATTGCCCTGTGGACGATTGTGATAATAGCACAAGGCAAGCGCAATGTCAAGCACTTTTTGAAAAAATATTCACTTATTTTTATTATTGCCCAAAATATATTCAGTTTTCCGTCTTTTATGCAAAATAAAATGCATATACCGCGTATATTCCACGGTATATGCATAAAATTCTGTATATCAGCGCCGTCGCGCGAGCAGGGAGAAGGCGCCGAAAACGAGCAGATTTGCCGCCACGATGCTCGCGCCGGTGGGCGTTTCGAGGAAATAGGAGGCCAGCGTCCCCAGGAGAAAGCAGCCGACCGACACCCCCGCCGCCGTCAGCACCACGGCGCGAAAGCTCCTGCACAGGCGCATGGCCGAGAGCGCCGGGAAGATGATGAGGCTGGAGATGAGCAGCGCCCCCATCATGCGCATGCCCAGCACCACCGTGACCGCCGTCAGCACGGCGAGCAGGGTGTTGTAGGCCTCCGTGCGCGTGCCGGTGGCTCTGGCGAAGGTCTCGTCAAAGGTGACGGCGAAGAGGCGGGGGTAAAAGGCGATGAAGAGCGCGAGCACGCAGAGGGAGAGGAGCACGCTCAGCACCGTGTCCGTCCGGCTCAGCGAGAGGATGGAGCCGAACATATAGCTTGAGACCTCGGTGTTCATGCCCGTCGTCACCGAGACGCTGATGACGCCGATGGCGAGGGCGCTCGAGGAGATGAGCGCGATGGCGGCGTCGCCCTTGATCTTCCGGTTCTCGCTCAGGCGCAGCAGCAGCACCGCCGCGGCGATCACCACCGGCACCGCCACCGCAAGCGGCGCAAGGTGCAGCGCCATCATGGAATAGCGCTTGAGCACCAGGCTCACGCCGAGCAGGGCGGCGCAGAGGCTCACCAGCACGCCCACCAGCAGCGCCCGCTGCATGAAGTGATAGGACAGCATATGCATCAGCTCGTTCACAGCACGGCACCTCCCAGAAAGCGCCTGGCAAGGCTGCTGCGCTTATATTCGGCGGAGGTGCCGAAGAAAAGCTGCTCATGCCCGAGGTGCAGGATATGCGTCGCGTAGCGCACGGCGGCGGGGATGTCGTGCGAGACCATGATGACCGTGATGCCGTCGCAGAGGTTGATGAGCTTGATGAAGTTATAAAGCTCCCCCGTCGCGATGGGGTCAAGCCCCGTCACCGGCTCATCGAGCAGCAGAAGCTTCTTCGTCGCGCAGAGCGCCCTTGCCAGCAGCACGCGCTGCTGCTGCCCGCCGGAGAGCTCCTGATAGCTCCTGTCGGCGAGCTCCTCCACGTTCATGCGCTCCATGTTCCGCGCGGCGATCTCGCGGTCTTCCTTATTATAACGCAGCCTGCGCCCCAGGGAGTTGAGGCGGCCGGAGAGCACGACCTCCCGCACGCTCGCGGGGAAATCGCGCTGGATCTGCGTCTGCTGCGGCAGGTAGCCGATCTCCGTGCTCTTCAGCCCCTCGCCGAAGCGGATCGCCCCCTTCTCCGGCGTCTTGAGGCCGAGCAGCCCCTTGATGAGCGTCGATTTGCCGGAGCCGTTCTCCCCCACCACGCAGAGATAGTCCCCCGCGTTGAGCGCAAAGCGCACGCCCTCCAGCACGGTCG
This sequence comes from uncultured Oscillospiraceae bacterium, assembly GCA_905233595.1. Taxonomy (GTDB): domain Bacteria; phylum Bacillota; class Clostridia; order Oscillospirales; family Oscillospiraceae; genus Limivicinus. The sequence continues at coordinate 4,088 of CAJOFI010000008.1, forward strand.
CGCCGTCGTAGCCGAAGGCCAGATTTTCACATTGCAGGATCGCCATCAGCCCAAAGCCTCCTCCAGCGCTTCCAGATTTTGCGACATGATGTTCAGATAGCTCGCGCCGTTTTTCAGCGCGTCGGCGGAGATGCTGTGGCAGGAGTGGAACAGCAGCTTTTTACAGCCCGTGTCCTCGCAGACCACGTCCGCCATCTTCTCGTTGGAAAACTCGATATAAAAGACCGCCGGAAGCCCCTGCTCCCGCACGCGGTCGATGAGGAAGGCCACGGTCCTGGCCGAGGGCTCGGTATCCTCCGCGCAGCCGGGGAAGGCCGCGAAGTAGTCCAGCCCGTACGCCTCCACGAAGTAGCGCACCGGGAAGCGGTCGGCGAAGACCAACGTGCGAAAGCGCCCCTGCTCTACCGTCTCGCGGAAAGCCCCGTCGAGCGCCTTGAGCTTCTCCGTGTACGCCGCGAGGTTTTCGCGGTAGACGCGCTCCCCCTCGGGGTCGATGCGGCAGAGCTCCTCACACAGCGCCTCACAGATCAAAATTGCGTTTCGCGGCGATGTCCAGACGTGCTCGTCGTACTCGGGGCCTTCTTCCGCTTCTTCCTCCTCGCCGATCTCCTGCATGCCCTCCTTGACCTCCTCCTCCAGCGCCTCGACACAGTCGAGCATGGAGAGGGCGCGGATATTCTCCCCGCTCTCGAGGATCTCCTCCACCCAGGCCTCGGATTCGCCGCCGTTACAGAAGAAGAGCGCGGCGCTGTGCACGCGCAGCATGTCCTTCGCGGTGGGCTCAAAGCTGTGCAGCTCGCTCCCGGGCGGCACCAGCAGCGTCACCTGCACCCGCTCCCCGCCGATCACGCGGGCGAAGTCGTAGGCGGGAAACAGGGTCGTCACGATCGAAAGCCCCTCTCCCGTCGTGACCGCGCCCTCCCCGCAGCCGCAGAGATTCACGCACAGCAAAAGGGAGAGGAGCAGGCTTATCAGTTTCTTCATCTGCTCACTCCAATCCAAATTATAATATAAAAAAACAGCCCCGTTCGTCAAGACTAACACTTCTCAATTTGAAAAAAGTGTGATAGGATAAAGCTCGGGCAAAAGCTCCGGCGCAGCGCCGGACAGGCGTTTTTTGAGCTGCCCAAAAGAAAAACGCGGGAGAACGTGGTATGAAGATCTGTATTTACGGCGCATCGGGAAAGAACCTGAGGCAGGAGTATTTTGACGCGGCCTTCGCGCTGGGGCGGCTGCTCGCGGAGGGCGGGCACACGCTCGTCTTCGGCGGGGGCAGCGGCGGGCTCATGGGCGCCTGCGTGCGAGGGGCGGCCTCCCTGGGCGGGGAGATCGTCGGCATCGCGCCGCGCTTTTTTGACGAGCCGGGCGTGCTCTTTCCCGGCTGCAGCCGCTTTGTCTATACCGAGACCATGCGCGAGCGCAAGGCCGCCATGGAGAGCGAGAGCGAGGGCTTCATCGTCCTGCCCGGCGGCATCGGCACCTTTGAGGAGTTTTTTGAGATCCTCACGCTCAGGCAGCTCAGGCGGCACGAAAAGCCCATCGCCATGTTAAACACCCTCGGCTACTACGACGAGCTGCTGCGCCTGCTGGAGGGGGCGATCGCGGGCGGCTTCCTGGACGCCCTCTGCCTCGGGCTCTTCGCCCTGTGCGACAGCCCCGAACAGGCGCTCGCCCACGTTCTGGACGGAGGAGCTTGTTGTAATGCGCCGGGAACTGTGTTATAATGACGGTCTGATGGCGAAAAGCAAAAAGGCTTTTCGCCGCGCCGCTCTGCGGCGCAGCAAAACACGCAATGAGCACCGGGCGAATGATCATTATAATGTGCGTCGTATGACGATCCGGAAAGGAGGGACGCCATGGTTTTCAGCTCCGCGATCTTTCTATTTGCCTTTCTGCCGCTCTGCTATCTGCTGACGCACTTGACGAAGAGCCTGCGCGCGCAGAATTGTGTCCTCGCGGCGGCAAGCCTTGTGTTCTACGCCTTCGGGCAATTGCAGTATGTCCCGCTGTTTCTCGCCTCGGTGCTGGTCAACTACCTCGCGGGGCTGCTGCTCACGGGCAGGTTCAAAAAGAGCCGCGCGGTGCTCGCGCTCGCGGTGGCGCTGAACCTCACGGTGCTGGGCGTCTTCAAATACACGGACTTCGTGCTGCAAAACCTCAACGCCGCGCTGCGCCTCAGCCTCCCCATGACCGGGATCGTGCTTCCCATCGGCATCAGCTTTTTCACCTTCCAGGGGCTGAGCTACGTCATCGACAGCTACCGCGACCCCGAGAGCGGCACGCGGGACTTTCTCAAGCTGCTGCTCTACATTGCCTTCTTCCCCCAGCTCATCGCGGGGCCCATCGTCAAGTACCACGACATCGCCGCGCAGATCGACCGGCGCGTCATGACGCCGGAGGAGAGCGCCGCGGGCATCCGCCGCTTCATCCGGGGTCTTGCCAAGAAGCTGCTGATCGCGGACACGGTGGGCTATCTCGCGGACGCGGCCTACGCCACGCTATCCGGCACGCCGGACACGCGCGTGATGTGGCTGGGCGCGCTGTGCTACACGCTGCAGATCTACTACGATTTCAGCGGCTACAGCGACATGGCCATCGGCATGGGACATATGTTCGGATTCCGTTTTCACGAGAACTTCAACTATCCGTATGCGGCGAGTTCGCTGAAGGATTTCTGGAGAAGATGGCATATCTCGCTCTCGGGGCGGCAACCGCAAGGGGCGCGCTCGCGCGGCGCTCAACCGCTTTGCGGTCTTCCTCTGTACCGGCATCTGGCACGGCGCGAACTGGACCTTTGTCTTCTGGGGGCTTGCCCACGGGCTTCTCTCCAGCGCGGAGGACTGGGGGCTGATCCCGACGAAAAAGCTCTCGCAAAAGCCCTGGGGGCGCGTGCTCTGCCGGGTGTACACGATGCTCTGCGTGACGCTGCTGTTCGCCATCTTCCGCGCCGACACGCTCTCCGACGGCTTTCGTCTGATCGCCTCGCTCTTCACCGGCACGCTCACCGCCGAGGGAAGCCTGCTGCTTGCAAGGCTCCTCTCCCCCGCCGCCGTGCTCACGGTAGCGCTCGCGCTGCTGCTCTCCGGCAATCTCGTGCCGAAAAATCGCGGGAAGCTGTGCCTTCCCGAAGCCCTGGCCGACGCGCTGAGCCTCGCGCTGCTCTGTCTCTGTATGCTGTGCCTCTCCAAGGGGGGCTTCCATCCCTTCATCTATTTCCAATTCTGATATGAAACGACTTTCACAAATCTTCATAGCGCTCTTTCTGCTGCTCTGCCTCACGCCCTTTGCGGGGCTGCTGCTGGGCTTTGAGAGCGCGGGCGGCGCAAACGAGACCCTCTCACCCCCGCCGCGTCTCGGTCTCACGCTGCTCAATGCGTGCGCGGATTACGTGGCGGATCGCTTCGCCCTGCGGCAGCAGATGATCTCCCTCTGGTCGCTCATAAACGAGAAGCTGCTGCGCACTTCGGCAGAGGAACAGGTGATCCTCGGCTCCGACGGCTTCCTCTATTATAGCGACACGCTGGGCGACTACACGGGCGTCTCCCTCACGGACGGGGAGCTGGAGCAGATCGCCCGGCGCCTCGCCGAGCTGCAGCGGGCGCTCGAGGCCGAGGGCAAGCGCTTCGTGTTCACCGTCGCGCCGAACAAGAACAGCCTCTACCCCGAGCACATGCCCGCGCGGTATCCGAATCGCCACGAGAACAGCAACGCCGTCCGCCTCGCGCCGATTCTGGAGCGGTATGGTGTGAATTATGTAAACCTTTTCGACGTACTCTCCGACGAGCTGCTCTACTACCGCACGGACACGCACTGGACGCCGAAGGGCGCGGCGCTGGGGGCGGACGCGATCCTCGCGGCGCTGGGGCGGGAGAGCGACTACGCTTCCCACGATTTTGCGCAGTCGGGCCGGGCGCGAGGCGGAGACGGTGGATGTGACGGGGCTGGGCTACACCGCGCTCACCGAGACGAACAGGGGAAACGCCATCACCATCCGCACGGAGAGCGAAGTCGGCACGGGGCAGCTTCTTTGCTACCGCGACTCCTTCGGCATTGCCCTCTACCCCTATCTCGCCGACGCCTTTAAGACCGCGACCTTCTCCCGTTCCACGACCTACGACCCGGCAAGCTTCGCCGACACCGAGTACGACACCGTGATCCTCGAGATCGTAGAGCGCAGCCTCCCGCGCCTCCTGCCCTGAGCGGAGTTTTGCGTCGTGAGCTTTGCGTTTTGAGGAGAACGCATAAAAAATCGGACGAATTCATACGAATTCATCCGATTTTTTATATTTATATAATCTATAACATTACGCGCAAAATATAATAATCCGTCGCGAAGCGACACCTTCATTATTCATTATTCACCGGCCACTATCGCACAAGATCCTCCCCGATCTGGTACACGTTCCCCGCGCCGACGGTGAGGATGATGTCGCCGGGGCGGGCGGTCTCGCGCAGCGCGTCCTCCAGCGTCTCGAAGCTGGGATAGAAGCTCGCGCCCTCCACCCGGGCGGCGAGGTCGGCCGAGGAGATGCCGATGGTGTTCTGCTCCCGCGCGGCGTAGATCTCCGCGAGCAGCAGCACATCGGGGCGCTGAAGCTGCTGCACGAAGTCCTCGAACAGGGCGTGGGTGCGGGAATAGGTGTGCGGCTGGAAGACCAGCACCGTGCGCTGGTAGTTGAGCGCCTCCACGGTGTCGAGCAGCGCCTTGAGCTCGCCGGGGTGGTGGGCGTAATCGTCATACACGTCCGCGCCGTTGAACTTGCCCTTGAACTCGAAGCGGCGGCCCGCGCCGTTGAAGCCCGCGAGGCCGTACTTGACCGCGTTGGGGCGCACGCCGAGGCAGATGGCGGCGGCGGTGGCGGCGAGAGCGTTTTTGACGTTGTGCTGCCCGGGGACGTGCAGGGTCACGTCGGTGAAGAGCCGCCCCTTGTAATAGATGTCGAACTCGGAGTTCGCGCCGTGGTAGCGGATGTTCTCCGCGTGCACGTCGGCCTCCCCGCTCAGGCCGAAGGTGATCATCTTACGGTCGAGCCCCCGCAGCGTCTCCATGGTGTTGCGGTCGTCGTAATTCGCGACCACCGTGCCGTAGCCGGGGACGCGCTCGGCGAAGGCGCGGAAGGAATCCTCCACGTCCGCCAGATCGCGGAAGAAGTCGAGATGGTCAGCCTCGATGTTGAGGATGACCGCCACCGTCGGATAGAAGGACAGGAAGGAGTTATAGTACTCGCAGGACTCCATGACGATGGTGTTGCCGTGCCCCACGCGGTGCCCGGCGTTCAGAAGCGGCAGGGTGCCGCCGATCATGACGGTGGGGTCCTTATCCGCCGCCATGAGGATGTGGGTGCACATGGAGGTGGTGGTGGTCTTCCCGTGGGTACCAGCGATGCAGAGGGCGTTGCTGTAATCGCGGGAGACCGCGCCCCAGGCCTCGCTGCGCTCAAAGACCGGGATATCGTGGGCGCGGGCGTAGATGATCTCGGGGTTATCGTTGTGCACCGCCGCGGTGCGCACGATAAACTCCACGTCGGGGGCGACGTTTTCCGCCCGGTGCCCCACCTCGACGGGGATGCCGTGCTCCCGCAGGTCGCGGACGTTGCGGCTCTCGTTCATATCGGAGCCGGTGATGCTCAGCCCCATGCCCTGCAAGACCTCCGCCAGCGAGGACATGGACACACCGCCGATCCCCACCAGATGCCCCTTGCGTCCGGGGGAGAGGAAATTTACAAAATCAACCATATAGGCACTCCAATGAGAAAGAATTCACGTTTCCGTACTTGATGTTGCGCGCGCAAGATGGTAAAATCAAAACACGCTAATTTGTATTATATTCCCTCGCCCGCCAGATTGCAAGCCCAAGAGTTTGCGGGCGAGCACATTCTTTTTCCAATTTGAGGTATTTATGGCCAATATAAAACCTCCCAAGTACGTGCGCCAGGTGCTCTTCACGCTGCAGAGCCGGGGCTACGCGGTGTATCTCGTGGGCGGCTGCGTGCGGGACATGCTGCTCGGCGTGCGCCCGCAGGACTGGGACGTATGCACCGCCGCCCTGCCCGAGCATATCCTGGAGCTCTTCCCCAACGCCCGCCCCACGGGCTTGAAGCACGGCACGGTCACCGTCACGGTGGAGAACCACCCTGTCGAGGTCACGACCTTTCGCTCGGAGAGCAGCTACGCCGACCACCGGCACCCGGACATGGTGCAGTTCGTGGGCGATCTGACCGCCGATCTGAGCCGGCGGGACTTTACGATGAACGCGATCGCGATCTCGCCGGACGGGCTGATCGCCGATCCCTTCGGCGGCGCGGAGGACATCCGGCGCAAAATCGTGCGCTGTGTCGGCGCGCCGGAGCAGCGCTTTGAGGAGGACGCGCTGCGTATGTTCCGGGCGCTGCGCTTCTCGGCGCGGCTTGGCTTCGCGGTCGATCTCTTCACGATGGAGGGCATCCGCGCGAAGGCGGAGCTTGCGGCCTTCCTCGCCGCCGAGCGCGTGCGGGACGAGGTGGAGAAGCTGCTGCTCACGCCCTCGCCCGAGACGGTCTACGATCTCGTGGAGCTGGGGCTTCTCAGAAGCTATCTCGCGCCGGGATTGCCCGATCCCGCTCTGCTGCGGCGGCTCGGGCGTCTGCCGCGCAAGGCGCAGGTGCGCTGGGTGGGGCTGTGCCAGGTGCTTCGGAGATCCGGCTGCATCCCGTCCTCGGAGCGCTTTCTCAGCGCCCTGCGGCTCGACCACCGCACGATCCGCATCGCCTCGGACTGTGAGCGCCTGCTCGATTCCGAGTTCCCGCAGGACGACCTGGAGCGCAAGCGCTGGCTCAAGCGCTGCGGGGTGGACGCGGTGCGCTGCGCCCTCGCCTGCCACGACGCCTTTACCGGCGCCCACGAGTCGCGCGAGCTGCGGCGCATTCTGAAAAGCGGGGAGTGCTTCTCCCTGCGGCACCTCGCCGTGAGCGGGGACGATCTGCTTGCGCTGGGTCTGCGCGGCCGGGCGCTGGGCGAGATGCTGGACTTTCTGCTGGACTACGTGATGGAATACCCGGACAACAACCGGCGCGAGCTGCTGCTGGCGCTGGCCACCGGGACGGAGGAGTGAGCCATGGGTACGAAGGAGCAATGGGAAGCGCTGTCCGCCGAATGCGCCGGGTGCCGCGCCTGCCCGCTGAGCCAGACGCGCACGAAGCTGGTCTTCGGCGTGGGGAACCCGGAGAGCGAGGTGCTGCTCATCGGCGAAGGCCCCGGCGAGCAGGAGGATCTGCAGGGCGTCCCCTTCGTCGGCCCCGCCGGAAAGCTGCTGGATCAGATGCTGGAGATGATCGACCTCGACCGCTCGCGGGTGTACATCGCGAACGTCGTCAAGTGCCGCCCGCCGCGCAACCGCGACCCCCAGCCGAACGAGCAGCAGGCCTGCCGCCACTGGCTGGATCGGCAGATCGCGCTCATCGACCCGAAGATCATCGTCTGCCTCGGCCGCATCGCGGGAACGGCCATCATCCGCGAGGATTTTCGCATCACGCGCGAGCACGGGCAGTGGTTCGACCTTGGCGGCCGCCGCGTCATGGCGACCTATCACCCCTCCGCCCTGCTGCGCGATCTGAGTAAGCGGCCGGAGGCCTTTATGGATCTGAGAGCCCTGAGAAAGGAGATCCGGGAGATCTGCACCCGGACGTATTGAGTTTTTATGATATCCTTCAAAACTGTCACGCTCTGTGACAAGCCCTGGGTGGACGAGATCGTCCGCCTGGAAAACAGCCCCTCCGCCGACTACAATTTCGGCAACATCTTCATGTGGGATCGCTACTACCGCCAGCTCATCAGCCGCTGCGGGGATCGGATGCTCACCAAGCTGCGCTACGAGGGCAAGCCCGCCTTCGTCTTCCCCATCGGCAGCGGCCCCCTGCGCCCCGCCATCGAGGCTTTGGAGGAGTTCGCGGCCTTTCGCGGCTATCCGCTGGTGATCCGCGGCATCACGGAGGAGCACAGGGCGCAGTTGGAGGCGGAATACCCCGGGCGCTTCGTCTTCGAGCCGGAGACAAAGAACTTCGATTATATCTATCTGGCCGAGAAGCTCGCCAGCTATTCCGGCAAGGCTCTGCACGGGAAGAAGAACCACTGCAACCGCTTCGAGGCGGAGAACGACTGGGTCTTCCTCCCCCTGACGCGCGAGCGGATCCCCGGCTGCCTCGACATGCTGGTGCAGTGGAACGAGGAGAACCGCGACCGCCTCGACAAGAGCGTGAGCTTTGAGCACGACGCGCTGATCCGCGCCTTCGCGGCCTACGAGACGCTGGGGCTGGACGGCGGCGTCCTCTACGCCAACGGGAAGATCGTCGGCTTCTCCGCGGGGGAGATGGCGAACGAGGACACCTTTGACGTGCACTTTGAGAAGGCGGAGATCGCGATGAACGGCGCCTATCCCATGGTATGCCGGGAGCTCACGCGGATGCTCCTGCAAAAATACCCGAAGCTGCGCTACATCAACCGCGAGGACGACATGGGGCTTGAGAGCCTGCGCCAGTCCAAGCTCAGCTACAAGCCGGAATATCTGCTGGTAAAGTACATTGCGAGGCAGCGGGATGAACATTGAAGTCCGCCCGATCCGACCGGAGGATCACGGGGCGCTGATCGCCCTCTGGCGCCGCGTGTTTGAAGACCCGGAAGCGCTTCCTGCGGCCTTTCTGCGGCTGCTGCCGGAGATGGGCGGCGGCGTCGCCGCGCTCGCGGACGGCGTTCTCGCGGGCGCGGCCTATATCGTCACGGCGCTCGGCGTGGGTGGAAAGCGCGCGGCCTATCTCTACGCCGTGGCGGTGCAGCCGGAATACCGGGGTCTCGGGCTGGGCAAGGCCGTGACGCGCGCCGCCGCCGCGCTTGGCAGGGCGCATGGCGCGGACTTTGTGTGCACGCTCCCGGCCTCCGCCCCGCTCTACGGCTGGTATGAGGAGCTGATCGGTACGCGCTGCGCCCTCTACCGCCGGTCGGAGCGCCTGCCCGCCCGCGCGCTCTTTCCCGTCTCGCCGCTGAGCGCCGCCGCCTACAACGCAAGGCGCGAGGCGCTGCTGGAGGGTGTCCCCCATCTCCGCCTCTCCGACGCCGCCGCCGAGTACGAGCGCATCAACTGCCGCTGCTTCGGCGGGGATTTCTACGCCGTCGGGGAGGGCGTCGCCGCCGCAAGCTATGATAACGGTGTTCTCACCGTGCGCGAGCTTCTCTGCCCCGACCCGTCGCAGCGCCGCCCTTGCGCCGCCTCCGTCGCCGCGCGGCTCGGCGCAGAGCGCGTCACGCTCTTTAGCCCCGGCGAAAAGGACGACGAGCCCTTCCTCGCCGCCGAGCCCGGCGCGCTGGGCGAAAACTGCGTGTGGAACCTCGCCTTTGACTGATCGCGCCGCTTTTTACATTCCCGAAACAAAATTCCGGTTGTTTCCGTAACATCTTGCGGGTATTATAAGATTTGCAAGTGACAGTTTTTCATCTTTTTCATTTTGTCCTCTTCCTATAAAGGAAACGGAGCAGGCTCGCCTGCTCCGTTTTCTTTATTCACTTTGTAACTGTTCAGTCTGCCCTATACAGGGGAAGCTCTGAGGGGGAACGTCTCTGATTTTTCGCGCCGCAGCGCGAAAAACAAATTTGAACAGGTTTTTGACGGGGCTCTGCCTCGGCAAAAGCACCATAAGCCGAGCCATGCGAGGCCTCATGCCGTCGTCAAACGAAACTCACTCCGTTCCTTCCGTTTTCCTCTCAAAATCAAAGCATAGGCTTTGATTTTGGTAAGGGACTGAATCGTACCTTTCAGAGAACCTTCTCGACCTCGGCCTTGACCTTGTCCATGGAGAGCGTCGGCTCCATGCGGCAGACGATGTTGCCCTCGCGGTCGATGAGGAACTTGGTGAAGTTCCACTTGATGTTGCCGTTGGACTTATAATCCTTGTCCATCCTCTTCACCACGCCCGAGAGCATCAGACCCATGGGGCCGTTGAAGCCCTCGAAGCTGGTATTCTCGGTCAGGTACTTGAAGAGCGGGATGGCGTTCTCGCCGTTGACGTCGCACTTGGCAAACTGCGGGAAGGTGATGCCGAAGCGGCCGGTGCAGAAGGTGTGGATCTCCTCGTCGGTGCCGGGCGCCTGGTCGGCAAACTGGTTGCACGGAAAGTCGAGGATCTCAAGCCCGTCGGCCTTGTGCGCGTCGTAAATCTCCTGCAGCTCCTTGTACTGGGGCGTGAAGCCGCAGCCCGTGGCGGTGTTGACGATCAGCAGAACCTGCCCCTTGTAGTTGGAGAGCGGGACTTCCACACCCTTGCGGGTCTTTACCGTAAAATCATAAACGTTCATTTCCTTACCTCCTGTATTTTTTAATTGCTTACAATCTAATTATACGCAATCGACCGCAAATGTCAAGAGGGAATCGAAAATTTTTTTACCCCCGGAAGACCGCCTCCGCGTCGTAGCGGCCGGAGGCGAAGAGGGCGCTCACCGCGCTGTGATAGTCCGCGAGTGTGCGGGACTTGTTGATGGCCTTCTGCTCCCGTTCGGCGCCGGGGAACTTCCAGATGACGTAGTACCAGACTTCCTTGAGCCGCGCGAGCGTGAAATGCTCCCCCAGCCCGCTTGCGAGATACGCCGCCTCCAGCCTGCTCAGAAAGTCCCGCAGCTCGTCCTTCTCCAGCGCGCCGCCGCCCGCGATGCGCCGGAAAAGCGCCGGGTCTGTCACCGCGCCGCGCCCGAGCATCATGCGCGAAAGCCCCGGAGTGGTTGACATCACTTTTTTATATTCCCCCGGCCCCACCACGTTCCCGTTGTAGCTCACCGCTGCGCGGCAATGGGGGAAGCTTGCGGCGAAGGCTTCGAGATCGGGCTTGCTCTTGTACATGCCCGCCCGGTCGCGCGCGTGGACGATCAGCTCGGAGAGGGGGTATCTGTTGTAGATCTCCAGGATCGCGGGAAACTCCGCCGTGCTGCTGATGCCCATGCGCGTCTTGACCGAGACCTTGAGCGCACAGTGGGAAAAGACCTCCTCGAGAAAGCGGTCAAGGCTTTCAAGGTCAGAGAGCATCCCCGCGCCCTTGTGCTTGGGCACCACCGTGGCCGAGGGGCAGCCCGCGTTGAGGTTCACTTCCCCGTAGCCCATCGCGCCCAGCTCACGGCTCACGGCGAGGAAGGCCGCCGCCGTATTGCACAGCACCTGGGGCACGAGGGCGATGTCGCGGTTGTTTTCGGGCAGAAGCTCCCGCAGGGCGCTGGCCTTGAACCTCCCGCTCCCGTCCGGGGCGAGGAAGGGCGCGAAATAGCGCGACACGCCGGGAAAGCTCCCGGCGTGCACCCGGCGGTAAAGGCAGGAGGTGACGCCCTCCATCGGCGCAAAATCCAGCTCCATATCAGATGCGCGCCGCCATCGCGTCGTGCGCGGCAAGCTCCGCCGCGTCGTCGAGCGGGGCAAGCTCGGCGCTGCCGTACTTGCGCCGGAGCGCGGTCAGCAGGATGTGGTCGCAGAGCGCGGGGTTCTTGGGCAGAAGCGGGCCGTGGCTGTACGTGCCGAAGACGTTTTGGAAGCGCACGCCCTCGGTGCCGTCCTCGCCGTTGTTGCCGAAGCCCGCGAGCACCCTGCCAAGGGGCTTTACGCCTTCGCCGAGATATGTCTTGCCGCTGTGGTTCTCAAAGCCCACGACGAGGCTCCCCCCGGAGGCGGCGTCGCACCGGAACTTGTAGTTTCCGATCATGCGCTGCTTCGAGCCCAGGGTATAGAGATCGACCGCGCCGATGAAGTCGCAGCGCACGCCGTCGTAGGTCTCGTAGTAGTTTCCCATCATCTGGTAGCCGCCGCAGATCGTGAGGAAGGGCAGCCCGTCCGCGACGGCGGCGAGGATCTCCCGATCCTTGCCCCGATGCAGATCGTCGAGCAGCACCTGCTGCTCAAAGTCCTGCCCGCCGCCGATGAACACGAGGTCGAAGCCCGCGAGGCTCTCCTTCGAGCCGATGGGGAGCCGGGTCACGCTGTTTTCGATCCCGCGCCAGCTCAGGCGCTTTTGCATGCAGAGGACGTTTCCCCCGTCGCCGTAGAGGTTCAGCACGTCGGGGTACATGTGACAAATTTTCAGTTCCATACTTTCACCGTTACTATTCAGTCTGCCCCACAAATTGGGGTGGGGAGTTCAGAGGGGAAGCTTCCCCCCCCTTGTCAGCAGCGCAGACATTTCCCCGCTGAAGCAATCTTCCCCTCTGATTTTTCGCCTCGCAAGGCGAAAAACAATTTGCAATCCGTTTTTGACGGGGCTTTGCCTCGGCAAAAAAGCCCTAATTGCGCCGACGAAACGAGGCGCGTCTCCCGTGCGCCTCGTGCGATAAAAGCAAGCGCCCCTAATTCTTCAGTTCCCCCAGGGGAACTGAAGAATTATTCCCAAAAATCTTCGCCGCCGCAGTGGCGGATCACGGTCTGCCTTAGCTCGAGCATGGCGGTGTAGGTCGGCATCATGTACACCGGCCGCGTCTCCCGCTCGAGCGCGCGCACGAGCGTCTCATAGTCCCGCTCAACGCGGATGAAGCCGTCGTCCACGCCGGCGTATTTGATGCGCACGCGCATATCCTCCGCCCGGTCGCCGGAGACGATCACCTGTTCGAGAAAGCCCGCGAGCCTGCCGAGCCCCTCGAAGTCCGCGTCCCAGATCCAGGAGATGTCCCGCCCGTCGGCGGCGCGGTCGTTGAGGCAGATGACGAGCACGAACTTTTCCTTCACGTTTTGCAGGTACTCGATGACCTGGTTGCAGCCGGCGGGGTTTTTCACGAGCATCATGCGCGTCCCGCCCGCGAGCTCGAAGCGCTCCATGCGCCCGAAGCCGCACCGGAAGCGTTCCAGCGCCTCCACCGCCGCCTTCACGCCGAGCCCCATCTCCGTCACCGCGGCGAGCGCCCCGGCGGCGTTGTAGACGTTGTACATGGCGGGCAGGTTCACGGTCACGAGCTGCTTTTCGCCGCGAACGTCCATCACGACGTCGCTGCCGTCGGGGCGCTGCTCCACCACGTCGGTCACGGCGTAATCGGCCTTATGCCGCCGGTAGCCGCACTTCGGGCAGCGGAAGCCGCCAAGGTGCCCGTAGGTGACGTAGTCGTACTCATACTCCGTCTTGCAGCGGATGCAGTGCGTGGCGTCGGAGAGCCTGGGCTTTTCGCGCGAGGGCGCGGCGCCCTGCTCGATGCCGAACCAGCGCACGGGGTTTTTGAGGTCGCCCGCGAGCGAAGCCGTGAGCGAGCAGTCGGCGTTCAGGCACAGCAGCGCCTCCGGCGCGCCCTTGAGGGCCTCGCGGATATTCTCGAGCGTGTGCGTCACCTCGCCGTAGCGGTCGAGCTGGTCGCGAAACAGGTTTGTCACCACCACGACGCGGGGCTTGAGGCGGGAGAAGACCTTGCGCGCCGCCGCCTCGTCGCACTCGATGACGGCGTATTCCTTTTTGACCTTGCCGAAGAGCGTGCTGTTCATCACGAATTCGGTGGTGATGCCGTCGATGAGGTTTGCGCCGCTGCGGTTCGAGAGGTAGGAAAGCCCCTGCTGCCGGAAGGCCTCCTCGATCATGCGGGCGCTGGTGGTCTTGCCGTTGGTGCCGGTGATGGCGACGGTCTTGACCTGCAGCGCCAGGCGGTCGAGCAGGTCGGGGCAGAGCCTGAGGGCAACGCGCCCCGGCATCGCCGTCCCGCCCCGGTGCAGCACACGGGACACGAAGCGCAGCAGCTTACAGAGAAGGATCGCAAAAAAAGCACGGATGGCCATAGAAAGACTCCTGTAATCATCGGATACGCGGCGCTTGCCGCTGAGTTTATATTATAGCAGAAGATGCACGTTCATGCAAGGATTTGATAAGCGGCGTGTGTGAGTGGCCAGTGGTCAGTGAATAGCGAAGAGTGAAGAGTTATGGTGTCGCTGCGCGACGGATTAGGAACTGTGCAGAAATAAATTGTGCAAAGATGGCGTAGGATTTTTCGCCTGTAGCGAGGCGGAAAATCGCAGGAATACTTTGTGTATTTCAAGATTCTTAGAATATGCGCCCCTTGGCTCCCCCTCCGGGGGAGCTGTCGCGAAGCGACTGAGAGGGCGCGCTGCCCCGCGCTTCGCGCCGGTTCGCTTCTTCGATCTGTTACCCGCACCGGAAAGGGCACCCCCTTCGGGGGTGCCCTTTCTGGCAAATCACGCTAATAATGATACCAAATGCACCCCGGGGTTCAAGGCGGGGTGCATTTTGCTCTGTCCGGGGTGCATTTTTCGGGGGGCGGGGTGCATCAGCATTATTTGAATAAACCGGAAGTTGTCAACCAAGTTTGTCTCCGTTCTTTACGGGCTTATCAGGTGTAATCAATACCACGCCACCCTCACTATATGTGCCCAACACGAGCACCTCG
>CAJOFI010000009.1 GCA_905233595.1 uncultured Oscillospiraceae bacterium
CAGTACATCCCGGTTTCAGGGTCGGTCCAGCGGGCGACACCCTCCATCAGCTCGCGGAAGATGGCGCGAAGCCTCTCATTCGCCTCGCCCTCGGGCAGGATCTCGCAGAGGTCGGCCAGCGCCACGGCGAACCAGCCGATGCTGCGCAGCCAGAAGTTTTTCGAGCGCCCGGTCTCGGGATCGGCCCAGAAGGCCGTGCGGCTCGCGTCGTAGCCGTGGTAGTAGAGGCCGCTCTTCTCGTCGCGCATTCTCGCGCGGACGTTCTCGATCTGGCGCAGGGTATCGGAGAAATCCCCGTCGCCGAGATTCTTGACGTACATGGCGTAGAAGGGCTGCGCCATATAAAGCCCGTCCAGCCAGACCTGATTGGGGTAAATGGCCTTGTGCCAGAAGTTCCCCTCAAAGGTACGGGGCTGATCTACAAGCTGCCGGTGCAGAAGCTCGGCGGCTTTTTTATATTTTTCCTTGCCCGTCGCGGTGTAAAGCGGGAAGAGCACGCGCCCCTCGTTGAGATCGTCGAGGTTATAGGTGGACTGGTCATAGCTGCGGATGCTGCCATCCTCCCGCACGAACCAGTCGATATAGCCCTCGGCGAAGTCGGCATACTGCCGATCGCCCGTGATCTCGCTCATGGACAGCAGCGCGGTCATCATGCAGCCGTCGATGTAGTTCCAGCTCGCGGGCTTGCCCTGGCGCACCTTCTCAATGTTCCAGACCGTGTATTCCGGCGTGGATTCGCGGATCAGCCGCTGCACGTAGGCGTCGATTTTTTCATACATAGTCAATCCCTCTTCTGTCAGCAAAAGCTTTATCCGACGTGTTCCAGGGTCTCGTAATGGTTTGCGATCAGCTTTTCGCCGTCCTCGCCCTCGAGCTTCACGTTCTCCACGCGGATGTGGCGCACGTTGTCGAGGTACAGCCCCAGCCTACAGCGCTCCTTGGCGAAGTTTTCCATGATGGGGATGCCCGGCTTTGCGTTCTCGGCAAAGCTCACGCTGATGTTTTTCAGCGTGACCGCCTCGATGGGCGCTTCGGGCAGGCCGTCGATGTAGCAGGCGGCGATCTCCGCGTCGGTGCAGACCATGTTTTCAAAGCGGAAGCTGCCCATATAGGGCGTGCGATCGTCCACGGGCAGTTTTTTGCGCGACCAGACGTATTCGCTCTCACTGTCCGGGTCGCAGCAGTTGTACCAGAGGTTGATGACGATGGGGGTCAGAACGCCCTCCATGCGGATGTTTTCAAACAGCACCTCGTCGATGCGGCAATTCTTGCCGCGCCCGCGGCGGCTCTTGATGCGCAGGCCGCGATCCGTGCCGCGAAAGACGCAGTGGCTCACGGTGAGGTTGCGCACCCCGGCGCCGATCTCGCTGCCGAGCGTCACGCCGCCGTGGCCGTGATCCATCAGACAGTTGCGGATCGTATGGTGATCGGCCGGGACGTTCAGCTTGAGCCCCAGCTCGATCTTGCTCGACTTGATGGCGATGCAGTCGTCTCCCACCGAGAAACGGCAGCCGATGATGTTCACACCGTCACAGGATTCGGGGTCGATGGCGTCGGTATTCGGGCTGACCTTCGGCGCGGAAATCTTCACGTCGTAGACGCCGACGTTTTTGGAATAGTGCGGGTGGAGCTGCCACGAGGGGGAGTTGCAGGCGTGTACGCCGTGCAGCGTCACGTTCTCGCAGCGGTTGAAGAACATCAGCCGGGGGCGCGCCGTCGTAAACGTGCGATAGGCCGTCCAGAAATCCGTGTTCTGCGCGTTGCCGTCCACCGTGCCCTTGCCGACGATGCGGATATCCTCCACGTACTGCGCAGTGATGAGGGACTGGTACATGGGCACGGGCTTCCCCTCAAAGCTGCCGAAGTAGAGCTCCTCACCATTGAGAGCCGTCACTTCGCCGGGGATGATCGGATAATCCTCGCGCTTTGCCCAACCGAGCAGGGTCGCGCCCTCCTCAAGCTCGAGCGTGATATGGCTCTTGAGCGTCAGCGGGCGGCATAGATAGCGCCCCGCCGGGAACACGAGCCTTGCGTTCCCGGGCAGGAAGGAGATCGCGGTCTGCACGGCCTGGGTATCGTCGTGCTCGCCGTCGCCGATCGCGCCGAAGTCGCGCACGTTCAGCGCGCAGCTCTCCGAAGCCGTGCGGAAGCGCAGCTCCTCCCGAAGCTCCCGGCCGACGAGAGACACGGTATATTCGGTGTCCGGCTGAAGGGAGAAGAGAGAGAAGACGTTGGTGTCGCAGTTATATTGCTCCTGCCCGTTCAGAAGCACGGTAAAACTTTCCGGCGCGTAGTAGGGCAGCTCGTTTTGCAGTTCAAAGCAGGCAGAGCTTGCGCCGGCAAAGAGAAGCTTCAACATAATGAACAATCCTTTATCGCAAAGCGTTCTTTTTAGCGTCCTCAATGATTTGTTTCAGCAAGCGCTTCATGCCGAGAAACAGGAGATCAAAGGCCGTGTAGAATACGCCAAACAGGATCGGCCCGACGCCGAGGGACGCGGTGCCGCCCATGGCGACAAGTGAGAGGTTGATGAGGTTGTACAGAAAATCCACGCACACCAGCAGGAGGCAGGCGTAGACGATGTTGAGGAAGAAGGTGATGTACTGCCGTTTGGGAAACATCATCCAGGCGTCGTTGCCGCCGCTGGTTTTGGCGTAGTAGCGCAGGATGTTGTTCGTGATGACGTCGGTGATGACGCCGAGGGCGAGGCCGAAGACCGCAAGCAGGTCGAGCCGCGCCGTGATATAGGAGCTCAGCCCCCAGAAAATGAAGAAGCAGACGGAACCGGCAAACCAGATCTTGATGAGCACGACCTTGACCCAGTCCGCAATATGGATCTTCGGGCCGGAGCGGTACTTGCGCAGCTCCTCCTCGGAGACCTCGGGCGAGTTGCTCTCATCGGCCTCGACGAGGTTTTTGACCGCGTCGGTGTGCAGCTTGTAGTATTCGGCGGTCGCCCTGTTCTGTTCGGGAACCGCGCGTTTTTTCTTTCCGGATGCCATAAGAATTCCTCTACGGGCTTTGCCCGGATCGGAAAACCGGAGCTTTCCGATCCGGGAAATTTGAAACTTAATCCTCGCCGGAGATGTCGATCTCGCCGAGCTTGCCGTAGTCCTCCACGGTGACGGAGGTGTTGATCTTGCGCAGAAGCTTGGCGTAAACCGGTCTGAGCAAAACCAGGGCAATGCCGATGCCGAGGATCACGATATGGGTCTGCAGGACGTTATAGGCCTGCGCGATGTATTTCGTGGACGCGTCGAGCGTGATGGGGTTCTCCGCGCGGGTCAGCGCGGTCATGATGAGGTTGGAGTAGTAGATGTCGCAGAAGATGATGACCGCGAACATCACGAGCATCAGCGCGACCATCACGTACACGGGCTTTTTGCGGCGCGGGTAGGCGTTGAGGAAGCACACCAGCGACAGCATGGAAAACAGCATCGTCGCAAAGCCGCACAGACCCATGCCGGGGCCCTGGATCTTGGCCGTGGTGTCGGAAATGTGGGTCAGATTCAGGGAGTACTGGAAAAACGCGAGCAGCAGCACGACCAGCGCGATGATGGTGGGCTGGCGCTTGAGAGCCACGAAGAATTTGCGCAGGAACTCGGGCATCTTGCTGCCCGCTTTGGCGGTCTTATTGGCGCTCATCCCTTCTGCCCCCTTCCGATGGCGACGCCGGTATCTTTGTCGAAGAAGTGCTTGCGGCTGAAGGCGATGTTCACGCTGTCGCCCTCTTTGTAGTCGTACCAGCCGCGCAGCTTGGCGGAGATCTTGTTGCTCGGCGCCTCGATGTGGCCGATGTGGCCGTGCACGAGGGTGTTCATGCCGAGGTTTTCGTTGGAGAAGACGTTCATCGCGATCTCGCCGCCGCCGATCACGTCCTCGGGACGAACGCCGAGGTCGATCTCCTTGCCGGCATAGGGGAGCAGGATTCCCTTCTCCTCCTCGGTCAGCTTCACCTTGAAGCCCTTGCCCTCCAGCTCGCCCTCGCGGACGGTGGCGGAGAAAAAGTTCATGGGAGGCAGACCGATGAAGCTCGCGACGAAGCGGTTCGCGGGAGCGTCGTACAGCTCCAGCGGAGTGCCGACCTGCTGCACGTGACCCATGGACATGCAGACGATACGGTCCGCGAGGGTCAGGGCTTCGGTCTGGTCGTGGGTGACGTAAAGCATGGTGGCCTGCAGGCGCTTGTGCAGCAGCAGGATCTCACGGCGGGTCGCGCCGCGCAGCTTTGCGTCGAGGTTGGACAAAGGCTCGTCAAACAGGAAGACCTTCGGGTTGCGCACGATGGAGCGACCCATGGCGACGCGCTGACGCTGGCCGCCGGAGAGCTGGGAGGGCTTCTTGTTGAGCTGGCTGGTCAGACCGAGGATCTCGGCCGCGGCCAGAACCTTTTTGTGGATGACGTTGGGGTTTTCCTTGCGCAGCGTGAGGGAGAAGGCCATGTTTTCATAGATGGTCATGTGCCCGTACAGCGCGTAGTTCTGGAAAACCATGGCCATGTCTCTGTCCTTGGCGGGGGTCTGGGTGATGTCCTTCCCGTCGAGGAAGAGGTGACCGGCGGAGATGTCCTCCAGACCCGCGATCATGCGCAGGGTGGTGGACTTGCCGCAGCCGGAAGGGCCGACCAGGACGATCAGCTCACCGTCTTTTACGTCGAGGTTGAAGTCAAAGACCGCCTGGACGTTATTGTCATAGATCTTATCTACATGCTGAACTTTTAATTCTGCCATAACGTCCTCCTTCCTTATGCGGCCTTCGCTTCGAGCGAGGCGACATGCTGCGCGAGCTGACGGGAGCGGATCATGCCGACGACGGCGCCGCCGATGAGGCAGGCGGCGGAGGCAAGCAGCCAGATCACGCAGAAGACGAACTGACGGCTCTGCATGACGGTGACGGTCTGCTCGGAGATGGTGACCGCAGCGGCGTGCGCCTTCACCGGATAGATGAAGATGCGGACGATCTGCAGAATGCCCAGCACGATCATCACGTAGCCGTAGCCGATCTTGTAGTTCTTGATGCCCTCGGAGCTGAGGAACGCGGCAAGCATGAACACCAGGTTATACAGGATCGAGGCGCCAATGAGGATGTTGTAGTACCAGGAGCCCACGTTGGACTCATAGATGCTGATGAAGTAGAATACGTCGAACAGGATCGCGAGCAGCGCGAGGCCGGACGCGGCGGAGTTCTTCGTATAGCGCATACGGTCGAGGCGAATGGTTTTTTCGTCGTTCATGCCGCAGCCCCCTTTCCTTGCGCGATGAGCTTGGCCTCCTCCTTCATGAGCTGCATCTTCCAGACCGTGCTGACGACCAGGCCGATGGAGACCAGAAGGGAGATGGCGAAGACCGCGTAGTGGACATCGAACCAGAAGGTGGATTCGGTGTAAGCGGTTTTCCACAGATCGGCATGCGCCTTGAGCGCCTCAAAGTCCACAGCCAGGAAGCGAGCCTTGAACAGCTCGATATAGCTGTGCGCCTGGATGGCGACATAGAAGTGCGCGATGACGTTCGCGGCAACGGTGAGATAGTTGCCGATGTAATATTTTCTGCGGATGTGGGTGTTCGTGATAAAGAGAAGGCAGGCGAGCAGGATCAAAACAATGGAATTTCTGAGAAACACACTGTTGAAGCCCTGCATGTTGTA
The DNA here is from genome assembly GCA_905233595.1 of uncultured Oscillospiraceae bacterium. Lineage (GTDB taxonomy): Bacteria > Bacillota > Clostridia > Oscillospirales > Oscillospiraceae > Limivicinus. The sequence continues at coordinate 5,644 of CAJOFI010000009.1, forward strand.
GTAGACGATGGAACCGGGCACGTCGGTCTGCGTGAGATCGGCGGGGTTGCGCATCGTGGAGTAGAGCGTGTCATAGAGATCGGTCATAATACCCAGCGAATACAGGAAAACGATCGCGCTGGACGCGATGACCAGGAAGCAAAGGATTTTCTGCAGCGTCAACTGTTTTTTGTACATTTTGACCTCCCTGCTGCAAGCGCCGCCCCCCAAGGAGGGTCTCCCCTCCCTGGGGCTTGGCGGGCCTGCGAATCTGCGTTCACATCAGGCGTACAAATTGCCCTTCGTGCACGCGCTCAGTTCATGGCGTTGTAGAAGCTCTGAAGGCGGTTCCAGGCGTCGGTCTTGAGCGCCAGGTACTGGCGGCCGCCCCACTCGTTGGAAACGGTTTCGGCGGAAGCCTCAGCGCTGCCCATGCCCTCCTCGGCGTAACCGGCAACGATCTGGTTGACGAAGAGGTTCTCCTTATCCTTGGAGGCGGAGAATCTGCCGTTGGCGGTGAGCTGGGTGTAGGTGTTGAGCATGTCGTTCTCGGCCTTCGTGTTGGGCAGAACGGTCGGGATGGACATGTACCAGGGGTTGGAAGTGACGGCGAGCTCGGGGTGCTTGATGGTGCCGAGAGCGATGGCGACGGAGATCTTGCCGGCGCCCTCACGACCCACGTCGCTGGTGCACTGGAACTCGAAGGCCTGGCTCTTGGCGAAGCTCAGCGTGGAGCCGAGGAACTGACGGGCGTAGTTGGTGTAGTTGCCGCTGGCCTTCTCCCACAGCTCGGCGCGGGTGGCGTCGGCGATCTCGGGCATATCCTGGCCGTTGAAGACGAAGGTCACGTAGCTGCCGTCGGGATTGGTCTTGATGAAGGCGTCGGGGCCGTAGGACATGAGGATCATGCCCTCGGGGGAGTAGGCGAAGTCGATGAGCTTGAGCGCGGCGTTGAGCTTGTCAGCGTTGCCCGCGACACCGGCGGAGGAGATGCCCCAGCCGTCGGTCTTGACGGAACGCCAGGACTCGGTGAAGCGCATGTAGTTGCCGCCCTCGGTGCCGTCCATCCAGCGGGAGACGGGAACCATAACGGCCATGTACTTCTCACCCTCGTCGAACACGCCCTGGCTGGGATCGTTGTACAGGGTCTGGGTGGAGTTGTAGTCGTAGTGCATGAAGCCGGAGTCGGTCTCGAGGTACTGCTTGGTCTTGCCGTCGGCGTTGTTCATGAAGTTCTCGGAGATCAGGCCTTCCTTGGCGATGGCGTTCATGCGCTCAAGAGCCTGGTAGGTCTCGACGTTCTGGCGGGCGTCCTTCAGAGTGCCGTCAACGTCGAAGTAGAGGTAATCCTGGCGGGACTCGAGGCCGCGCACGCCGAAGAGGTGACCGACGAAGCGAACGACGTCGGAGCGGCGGGCGGTGTTGTTCTCCTCACGGGAGAAGATGCCCTGGATGGAGTCGGTGCCGTTGAGGGTCTGGGGGTTGGCGACGACGCAGCGGAGAAGAGCAACCAGCTCGTCCACGTCCCATGCGGCGTTCTGACCGATGAAGAGGTTGGAGCGCTCGGTGCCGTAGTAGCCGTTGTAGGCCTCGTCGATGTAGGTGCGCAGCATGTTGACAGCTTCCACGCCGTCGATGCTGCCAGCCGCGTTCATCTTCTCGATGATGTTGCCGGCGGCGTCGTAATCCTTGGTGACGGTCTCAACACCGCTGCCGTCAAGCTTGACGGTCTCGATGTCGATCTTGCCGGAGGAGGGCATAAAGGGCTCGTAAACGGGCTCGGCGGTCTTGTTGCACTTGTCGGCCTCGAATTCGCCCTCGCCGTCGAGGAGCGTCTGGACCATGTCAACGCGCATGAGGGGCATACGCTCGATGTCGTTCACGCCGTCGAAGTAGGGGGAGAAGTAGATGGCGCCGGTATCGGTGTTGCCGGTGATGGAGAGGCGGACGATGGGGTTGGCCTCGAGGTAGGCCTTGAAGTTGGGCATCTGGTCGAGGTACTCGGCGATGTTCACGACAACACCCTGCTCGCCGTACTCGGTGAGCTTGCTGGCGGTGCCGGAGACCATGTCGATGTCGCCCATGCGCTCTTTCCAGTAGTCAAACTCCGCAGAGGAGCTGTTGCCCTGGTACTTGTCCTCGATCTTGATGCCGAGGAGCTTCTCGACCTCGACCCAGGTCGGCTTGAGGTCGCCGGCGTGGTAGGTGATGCCGTCGGCCAGGGTGATGCCCTCGCCCGCGACTTCGGCGTCGAGGCTCAGGCCGGTCTTGGTGGAGTTGTAGCCGGTGGCCATGCGAAGGATGGTGCCCTCGGCATAGCTCAGCTCAGCGGGGGCGGCAGCTTCCGCAGGGGCGGCAGCCTCGCCGCTCTCGGCGGCGGCAGCGGGGGCTTCCTCAGCCTTGGGGGCGCTGTACTGGTCAACGTCGATCTTGCCGCCGCAGCCGGCCAGCAGCGTTGCGAGCATCGCCACGGTCAGCAGGAGCGCAAAGAGCTTTTTCGTGTTTTTCATTCGGATCCTCCTTAATTATAATAAGTACAGTGTTATACATTCCGGGCAGGCCCGGTATTGCACAGGGATTACTCCTTCACGCCGCCGACGTTGGTGCCCTTGGCGAAGTACTTCTGGATGAAGGGGTAGATGATGAGGATGGGGACGATGGAGCAGACGATCAGCGCGTAGATCACGGAGTCGGAGGCGTAGGGCTGGTTCCAGCCGGCCATGGCCTCGGCGTCGGTGAACTCCTCGAGCCGCAGACGGATGAAGACCTGCAGCGGGTGCTCGTTGGAGTTGGAGATCATCTGGCGCGCCCAGAAGTAGCCGTTCCAGCGGCTGATGCCGAAGAACAGCGCCACCGTCGCGATGGTGGACTTGCTCATGGGCAGGTACACCTTACTGAGCACCTGGAACTCGGAAGCGCCGTCGACGATAGCGGCCTCCTCGATCTCGCTGGGCACGCCCTCAAAGGCGTTGCGCAGCAGGATGATGTTCATCGCCGCCATGCCCATCGCGATGACGACGAGCCACTTGTCGTCCATGATGCCGATGCCGTTGAACACGGTCTTCGTGTCTAAGTAGTTGAGGTACTGCGGCACGATACCGGCGGCGAACCACATGGTGAACACGAGGAAGAAGTTGAAGAACTTCCGGAACAGCAGGCGGCGCTTCGAGAGCGCGTAGGCGCCGAGGATCGAGTACAGCAGCGCCCAGATCGTGCCGTAGAACGTGATGAACAGCGTGTTCGAGTAGGCGTTCCAAAACATATTATCGTTGAACATGCGCTTGAAGGCGTCGAACTGGACATCCTTCGGGAACAGCACGATCTCGCCGTAGTCCACCGCCGCGCGTCCGCTGACGGCGGCGGAGATCGCGTAGACGAACGGGTACAGGCACGCCAGCGCGAACACGGTGAGCAGCGTGTAGCTGATGATCTTGAAAATCAGCTCGGAGATCTCAAGTTTTCTTTTCATGGCGATCCCCTTTCCTTAGTAGAGCGACACGTCGGACGCCTTGCGTGCGATGGTGTTCGCGCCGATGACCAGCAGCATGCCGACGACGTTATTCATCATCTCCGCCGCGGAGGCGATGCCCTTGGCGGCGCCCGCGAGGCCGTAGCGCTGAGCGAAGGTCGAGACCACGTCGGCGGTAACGTAGGTGTTGGTGTTGTAGAGCAGCAGCACCTTTTCATATGATGACGATGGTGGAGAGGATGCTCGGCAGCACCACGTAGCGCATCTGCGCCATCTTGCCCGCGCCGTCGATCTGCGCCGCCTCATAGCTGGTGGGCGAGATGGCGATGATCGCGGCGAAGAACACGATGCTGTCGTAGCCCGCGCCCTCCCAGATACCGCTGATGATGTAGATCGGCCGGAAGAACGCCGGGTTGTTGAGCAATCCGGAATTCGCCACGTCCTGCGACACCCAGCCCAGCGAGGCGAGCGCCTGGGACACGATGCCCATACCGCTGGTCAGGGAGCCCTGCTTCACCAGCATCACGACCAGGGACGTCATGACGACCGTGGACATGAACTTCGGCAGGTAGGTCAGCACCTGATACACGCTCCGCGCGATGTTCGACTTGATCTCGTTGAAGAACAGCGCGAGGATGATCGGCATCGGGAAGCCGAAGCACAGGCCGTAGAAGCTCAGGATGAAGGTGTTGCGCATCGCGCGCCAGAACTCGCGGGAGAGGTCGTCTCCGCCGACCAGCAGACGCTTGAAGTACGAGAAGCCGGAGAACAGCTGCTGCGATACCGGCAGGACCTCGTCCGATACCTTGAAGCAGCCAAGCAGCTCGTACATGGGGAAGTAGCGCCAGAACAGGAAGACCAGCAGCATGGGGATGAGCATGATGTACAGCCGCCAGTCCTTTAGGATCGTGCGCCCGACGTGGAGCCAGTAGTGCTTCTCCACATCATCGCGCACGGCTTGCTCGGGACTCTCGCGGTATGAGTCCGTCGCTTCGTCGTAGATGAGAAAATCTGCCGCTTTTGCTTTCATCAAAATCCTCCTTTTTCCTCTTCCCTGTTGACACGGAGAAGATAATGCTTTTGGTCCTCAAATATCCCGTCGAGCCGCCGCGCGATCCAGACGATCAGCGCCGTGAACAGGCCCGAAAGAACATCCGTCGTGACAAAGCCCACGCAGCGCGCGGGCTCCGTCCCCATCACGAGCGCGACCAGCGCGCGCCCCAGCTGCATGGCAAGCTGGGTGCAGAGCGCGAAGCCGACCGTGAGAAAGCTGTCCGCCCGGATGCGTTCCTTTCCGAACGCCCGGAGCAGGAGCAGCGAAAGCAGCGAAAACAGGTTGCCGATACAATATATAATGTATTGCGTCGCCGTTCCCCGCGAGAGAAAACAAAAGACGAATCCGCCGAGAAACGCGTGGATCGCGGCCCAGGGGCCCCAGCGCATCAGCACGATCGAGACTACCGCCGCCACGACGGATACGGTATAGAGCTGGTCCGAAAACCAGCGGGTCGCCGCCGTGACGATGACCGTTTCCGATATGCAAAGCATGACCGCGAACAAGGTCAGATCAATGGTGCGGTACTGCTGGAAAGAAAGCTGGCGATTCATAGAAATATCCTTGAAATGTCTTTTTCTTCCATACTGGCTCAGGATTGCCCTGCTATTATAACGAGCCCGCGCCGCGCCCGTACATAGCAAAAACGATTGTCTTCATGCACAAAAAAGACATGTTCTTCTCAGGGTCTTCCCAAAGTTTTGTCAATATGCTACAATTGGTTCAGTTAAAATTGTGCATTTTGGAAAAAGAGAGGGTGTCCGAATTATGCATGAGCTTTTTGTTCGCCCCGGCGACGACCTGCAAGCGGTTTTCGGCCATGCCGCGCCAGACACGATCGTCCATATCGCAGCCGGTATGTACCGGCAGAAGCTGCTGCTCACCACGCCCGGACTCACGCTGATCGGCGAGGGCGCGGAGAACACCGTCCTCGTCTGGGACGACTTTGCCAACAAGCGCCATGCGGACGGCAAGGAGTACAACACCTTCCGCACCTGGACGCTGGCGGTCTGCGCCGACGGCGTCACGATGAAAGGCCTCTCCGTCGTCAACGACGCCCTGCATCCGGAAACGAAGGGTCAGGAGGTCGCGCTGACGGTCTACGGCGACGGCTTTGCCATGGAGGACTGCGTGCTG
>CAJOFI010000010.1 GCA_905233595.1 uncultured Oscillospiraceae bacterium
CTCATCATAGGCGAGGTTTTCCGGCACGGTGATCTTCAGCACGCGCAGCAGGGCGATGTTCTCCCCGAAGCGGAAGTGCTGCAACGCGAGGGCGTAGACCGCCATGACGAGGAAAAAGAGCGCCGCGTAGCCGACGTAGCCCATGCCGCAGGCAAGGCCGATGGCCACGGAGAAGAAGAGCGCCGTGATCTCCATCGCGGAGCCGGGGGCGCTGCGGAAACGCACGAGCGCGAAGGTGCCCGCGACGGCAAGCCCCGCGCCGATGTTGCCGTTGACGAGCATGATGACCAGCGCCACCACCGGCGGCATCAGCGCCAGCGACTGGCGGAAGGCCGCGGAATGCCGGTCGCGCCCGGTAAAGACCAGCGCCGACAGCAGCCCCAGCACCATAGCCGTAAACACGCACAGCAGAAACTGCGCCACGCTCATTTCGCCGCCGATAATACTGTTAAGCATCTTGTGTTACCTCAAACATTTCCTCTAAGATATAGTTTTTGTAAGCTGTGCCGTATTTGGAGAAGCTCACGGGGAAGAGCCGCAGCTCGCTGAGGAGCCGCGCCAGCCAGAGCGGCGCCGCGTTCGGGAGCTTGAGCTCCATGAGCACCTCTCCCTCCCCGACGAGGGGCTGACCCTCCGTCCCGGCGGTGAGCGTGAGCGCGTCTTCGCGCCAGCGGAGCTTTTCATCGAAGGTGATGCGAAGCTCGGCGTCCTCCACCGCGCGCCAGGCCGTGCGTTCGCAGGCGATGCAGGCGCGGGGCACCGGGCGGTAGGTGCGCAGGAACCAGTCGATCTCGCGCTCGACCTGCCCGTCCTCGGGCGCCGCCGTCTCGCCGGAGAGCCAGGCGGCCGCCCGCTCCTCCGTCGTCACGACGCGCCGCTTGTAGACGACGCCGCGATATTTCTTCTTCAGCTCCACGAAGACCTCGTCCCCGGCGCCGGTATGCTCCCTGTAGCTGCGCAGGCGAAGCTTTTCCTTGTACACCGGCGCGTCGATGGAGTGGCGGATGAGGCGGAAGTCCCGCGTGTCGTAGTAGATGGAGCTGACCGTGCTCTGAAAATACTCGTCCGGCTCCATGAGCGCGGCGTACTGCGCGGCGGAGAGCAGATATTTCTTCTCAAAGCGCTTGAAGCTGAGTCTCGTCTCGCTCATGGCGTGCCCCCGAAGTAATGCGCGCGCTCCTCCGGCGTGAGGTTCATGCAGGCGCAGATCTGGTTGACGCAGCTCTCGTTCCACCGGCCGCTGGCCAGCATTTCCCGCAGGTAGCCGACATCGACCTCCCACTTGTTCTTGCTCATGCCGCGCAGCTCATAGTCGCGCCCGATCTCCGGCTCGATGAGCCCGACGAGGCGGTTATACTCGTTCGTGACGTTCCCGCTTGAGAGCACGCCGCCGAGGAGCTGCCCCGCGCGGGTGAGAAGCTGCTCGCGGAATTCCGGGCTGTCGAGCAGCGGGCGCACGAGCTGCGCGCTGACCTGCCGGGACGTGAGCTTCGACTGCGAGAGCATGTTGCTGAAGCAGGCCTCCGGCTCGAGGAAGGTGGCGTCCAGGTCGTAGAGCATGAGGCGCCATTTGCCGTCGCCCTCGCTGGAGCGGGCGTAGCGGAGGTTGCCGAAGGTCAGGTCGGTATTGGCGCAGTAGCCCTCAATCACGATCCAGTCGATCACGCTCTCCACGTCCACGAGGGTCTTGGCGCGCCCGTAGTTTTCGGGCACGGAGAGATCCATGCTCCGCAGCACGTCGAAGAGCTCGCGGTAGAGGCTGCTGTCGGTGGCGGCGGGCGCCTCGATGACCTCGACGCTCTCCTTGCTCACGTTCATGAGGTTGGAGTAGAATTCCTCGTTGGTCTTCTCCATCAGATTGTAAACGCCCCAGTAGCGCCCGTTGATGTAGAGGATGCAGAATTTGCTGCGCGTGGTGAGGGCGCGGTTGCCCGCCTGCAGACAGAGGTTCTGACCGAGCGCGTTCTTCACGGCGGTGCTGAAATAGTCCTGCCCGGAGCGCAGCACGAAGCTGCCGAAGTTCTGCACCCCGCCGCCGTAAACGTCCTGCTCCAGCTCGCTCTGGCCGTAGCAGGTGCGGAAAAAGACCGCCATGTTCTTCTTGCCGAGCCGGAGGCTCGTCTCGCCGTGCAGGCGCAGGCCGCAGGGCTCGCTGAAGCTGTGCTCCCCGTCGTAGAGGGTGAGCGTCGCGGGGATCTCGCGCCCCTTGACGCCGTTGTAGTACATGAGGTTGAAGTCCCGCACGGAGTCGGTCACGACGCTCATGACCGGAAGCGTGTGCTCCTCGTTGAGTATGAAGCTGAAGGAGGCCGTCCGGCTGGGGATCGCGCCCTCCTCCACGGCGAAGGCGCGCACCACCGTCGTCTTCGAGACGGTGAAGGGGCCTTCGTAGCGGGTGCTCGCGGTGGTGGGCTGCTCGTCGCCGAAGGTGTAGTAGATCTCGCCCGGCGCCGTAAGCGCGACCGTGACCTCCTCCACGCCGTTGTAAACGCCGTCGCCCATGATGGCGCGCGGCTTTTCGGAGACGCGCCGGCAGCCCCCGCGATTTTCGGAGGCGGGGCTCGGCTCGTCAAAGTAGAACCAGCCCGCTTCCCCCGGCATGCGGCCGTAGCTGCCGCCGAAGGGGATGCCCTGGAGGGTCACCCAGTCGAGAAGCTCGCCGTCAAGGTTGCTCAGATAGAGCTGCTCGCTCTCGCTGCCGAGCGCGAAGCCCGCCGAGGGGTCGGGCAGATAGGGCGAGCTGTTGGCGTCGCAGCGGATGAGATAGATCCCGCCCGGGGAGAGGTACTTTTCGGGCAGACGGTAACGGTCAAGCCGGGCAAAATTGTCCGACAGGCAGTAGTCCGACAGGAGGAGCTTCTCCTCCGAGACGTTTTTGAGCTCCACCCAGTCGCTCGAGAAGAGGCGCCAGGAGTCCCAGCCCGGGTTATAGACGCAGACCTCGTTAATCTGCAGGGGACTTGAGGACGAAAGCGTCTCCTGCCGCCCGATGAAGCCCTCGGCGCTGTTGGGCCAGCGGGGCGTGGAGTAAGGCGTCTCGCGATAAGCGCCGTCCTCCTCCAGGGCGACCGCGCGGTCGGCGATCTCCGTCAGGCAGGGGGCGGAGGAGACGACGCGCCCATAGGGGTCGATCAGATACACCGTCTCCCCGCGGGAGAGGCTGAAATTCCCGTGCTCCTTGTCGCTGCGATCCTTGCCGGAGGCCCAGACCACGTGCAGCTCCCCGGGGTTGATGATGCCCGAGAGGGGAAGACCGCCGCCCCACTCCTGGTCGCTCAGATAGTAGCCCTTGAGCGAGACGAGCTCGTCGCCGTAGTTTTCGATCTCGACCCAGTCCGAGAAGTCCCCGTCCTCGTCGCGCAGCACGGCGCGGTTCTTGACCATCAGCTCCGATATGCGCAGCTTTGCCGGCTCCGGCAAAACCGGCTCCTCCGTGCTCTCTACGATCTCCGCGATCTCCGCGGTCGGCGTCTCTTCGGTATCCGCGTCATGGTTCGCCATCTGGGTGCAGCCCGCCAGCAGCGAAAGCCCCAGCAGACCGAGCGCCAGACAGCGTCCGGCTTTGTTTCTGAACATGATGTAATCCTCTGGTAAAGCGTATTTCTGAATATAAATAGTATATAAGCAGTCGGCTGTGCGGCGAAAGCCCGCCGCAATCGCAAAAGAAATTTGCATGATCAATCAGCCTATTATACTCAATTTTCCTATCAGTGTCAACGAAACGTTGATATTTTTCACTCTCTTTGTTATAATAACGCAAAAAAAACAGGGGGCAGATCTAAAAACTCCTGCCCGGCGCATCACCGGGCCTGCGTTTTTAGAGCTCCCCGGGGAAAGGTGACTATGGCTGCCATAATCGTCGTCGGCGGCGGCGCTTCCGGCCTGATGGCCGCGCTGACCGCTGCGGAAAATCCGCAAAACCGCGTCATCCTGCTCGAGCGGCAGCAGCGCGTGGGGCGCAAGCTGCTTGCCACGGGCAACGGGCGCTGCAACCTCACGAACACCGGCGCCGCGCCCGCAAATTACCACGGGGAACAGGCGGACTTCGCAAAGCCCGCCCTTGCGCGCTTCACACCGCAGGACACGCTGGAATTTTTCCACGGCCTCGGCCTTCTGACGGTGGAGGAGCACGGCGGGCGGGTCTACCCGCTCTCCAACTCCGCAAACTCCGTGCTGGACGTGCTGCGCTTCGCGCTCGAGCGGGCGGGCGTGGAGCTGCGCACCGCCTGCCCCGCAAGGCAGATTTGGCGGCGCGACGGCGGCTACGCGGTCGTGACCGACGCGGGCGAGCTTTTTTGCGACAGGCTGATCGTCGCCTGCGGCGGCGCGGCGGGGGCGAAGCTCGGCGGCGTGACGGACGGCTACGAGCTTCTAAAGCCCCTCGGCCACAAGCGCACGGCGCTGCACCCGGCGCTCACGCAGATTCTGACCGCGCCGGACTATCCGCGCGCCCTCAAGGGCGTGCGCGCGCAGGCTTCGCTGCGCCTCACGGCGGGCGGCGCGCTTCTCGGCGAGAGCCGGGGCGAGCTGCAATTTACGGAGACGGGGGTCTCCGGACCGGCGGCCTTCGACCTCTCGCGCGCGGCCGCCCTCGGCGGCGAGGGGCTGACGCTGCGCGCGTGCTTCCTCCCTGCGGAGACGGACGCCCTTTCCTGCCTCACGGCGCGGCGGGCGGCCTTCCCCGGGCAGGACGCCTCCGAGCTTTTCACCGGCATGCTGCACAACCGCCTCGGGCGTATGCTGGTCAAATATGCCCGGCTCGACGCAAGCCGCCCCATCGGGAGCCTCACGGACGAAGAGCTTCGGCGCGCGGCGGCGGCCTGCACGGACTTTGCGCTGCCCGTGCGCGGCGTGGAGGGCTTTGACAGCGCCCAGGTCACCGCCGGGGGCATCCGCACGGCGGGCTTTAACCCCGAGACGCTGGAGAGCTGGTTCATGCCGGGGCTCTTCGTCTGCGGGGAGCTGCTGGACGTTGACGGCGACTGCGGGGGCTACAACCTGCAATGGGCCTGGGCCAGCGGCAGACTCGCGGGGAGGCTCGGCACATGATCCTCATACGCAATCTGCGTCTGGGTCTGGACGAGGCGCCGGACGCCCTGAAAGAGAAAGCCGCCAAAAAGCTCCGCGTCCCGGCGCAGCGTATCACGGCCTGGCAGCTCGTCAAGCGCTCGCTGGACGCGCGACGGAAGGACGATCTGCACTACGTCTGCGCCGTGGCGGTCGAGGTGCGGGGGAGCCTGCGCGTCAAAGACAGGGACGTGAGCGACTATACGCCGCCCGTCTATGAGATCCCGCGCGTTCAGAGCGCGAGCCGCCCGGTGGTGGTGGGCTTCGGCCCGGCGGGGATGTTCGCGGCGCTGCTGCTGGCAAAGGCCGGGGCGAGACCCATCGTTCTCGAGCGCGGGCAGGACGCGCTGAGCCGCCGCCGGGCGGTGGAGGCCTTCCGCGCGGGCGGGGCGCTCGACGCGGAGAACAACGTGCAGTTCGGCGAGGGCGGCGCGGGCACCTTCTCGGACGGGAAGCTGAACACCGGCACCCACGACCCGCGCCTGCACTGGGTACTCGGGCAGTTCGCCGCCCACGGCGCGCCGGAGAGCGTGCGCTATGACGCAAAGCCCCACGTCGGCACCGACATCCTTGTGGACGTGGTACAGAGCATCCGGCGCGAGATCGCCGCGCACGGGGGCGAGGTGCGCTTCGGCGCAAAGCTGACCGGGCTTTACGCCGAGGAGGGCAGACTCACCGCCGTGGAGGTCAACGGCAGGGAAGTGCTCCCCTGTACGCACTTGATCCTCGCCATCGGGCACTCGGCGCGCGACACCTTCGAGCTGCTGCACCGCTTCGGCCTTCCGATGGAGCCGAAGCCCTTCTCGATGGGCGTTCGCATCGAGCATAAGCAGAGCGCCGTCGATCTCGCCCAGTACGGGCGCGAGCGCGGGACGCTCCCGGCGGCGGACTATTCGCTGAACGTGCACCTTCCCGACGGCACGAGCGCCTACACCTTCTGCATGTGCCCCGGCGGGGAGGTCTTCGCCGCGGCCTCGGAGGAGGGCGGCGTCGTGACCAACGGGATGAGCTACTCGAGGCGCGACGGCGAGAACGCCAACGCCGCCCTGCTCGTCACGCTGCACACGGAGGATTTTCCGGGCGAGGGCGTGCTCGCGGGGATGTACTGGCAGCGGGAGATCGAGCAGCGCGCCTTCCGCCTCGGCGGCGGAAGCTATCACGCCCCGGCGCAGCGGGTGGGGGATTTTCTCTCGGGCGTTCCCAGCGGCGGCGCGGGCGCGGTGCAGCCGAGCTACCGCCCGGGCGTGAGCTGGTGCGACCTGCACGCGCTCTACCCGAAGCGCATCACCGACGTGCTGGAGCGGGCGATCCCCGCGCTGGGGAAAAAGCTGCGCGGCTTTGACGACCCCGACGCCGTGCTCACCGCGCCGGAGACCCGCTCCTCCTCCCCGGTGCGGATCCTGCGCGGGCAGGATCTCTGCTCCGAGCTCCGGGGGCTCTACCCCTGCGGCGAGGGCGCGGGCTACGCCGGGGGCATCTCCTCCGCCGCCGTAGACGGCCTGCGCTGCGCCGAAGCCGTGCTGCGGGAAATGGCGAATGGCGAAGAATGAATTATTAAGCCTTAAATTATGTCGCGAAGCGACACAACAACTTTTCGCTTTTCACTGACCGCTATTCACTCTTGCGCATTCCGTACGGATTTGGTATAATGCATCATGCGAACCCCAAATAAAAACACAGGAGGAAAACTGCATGAAAAAATTGTTCGCGCTTTTGCTGACGCTTGCCCTCGTGCTGTCGCTCGGCTGCACCGCCTTCGCCGAAGGTGAGGAGCCCGCGCTCACGAAGGATCTTGTCGTCCTCTACACCAGCGACGTGCACTGCGGCATCGAGCAGGGCTGGGGCTACGCCGGCCTGTACGCTGTCAAGGAGGCTCTGTCCCAGACGAAGAACGTCCTGCTTGTGGACGACGGCGACTCCGTCCAGGGCGAGCCTGTCGGCACCATGACCCGCGGCGAAGCCATCATCAACATCATGAACACCGTCGGCTACGACGTAGCCATCCCCGGCAACCATGAGTTTGACTATGGCATGGACCGCTTCTTCGAGCTGGTCGAAATGGCCGACTTCCCCTACATCAGCGCCAACTTCAACAAAGAGGGTGAGCCCGTCTTCGACCCCTACGTCATCAAAGAGGTCGAGGGCGTGAAGATCGCCTTCGTCGGCGTCACCACCCCGACCACCCCGCGCTCCTCTACCCCGCGCTACTTCATGAACGAGCAGGGCGAGTTCATCTACGGCTTTATGCAGGACGAGACCGGTGAGGCCGTCTACAACGCCGTGCAGAAGGCGGTTGACGACGCCCGCGCCGAGGGCGCCAGGTACGTCATCGTCATGGGCCACCTGGGCGATGAGACCGAATGCATCCCCTGGACCTACGCCGACGTGATCTCCCACACCAACGGCATCGACGCCTTCCTCGACGGTCACGCCCACGACACCGAGCAGGTCGTCATGAAGAACAAGGACGGCGAGGACGTTGTCCGCTCCGCCTGCGGCACCAAGCTCGCCAACATCGGCGCGCTGACCATCACCACCGACGGCAAGATTTCCTCCGAGCTCTACTCCTGGGACAGCAGCGTTGCCGCGCCCAAGCTCCTCGGCATTGACAACGTTGTGAGCGCCGCCGTCTCCGACGCCGCTGACGCCCTCAACGAGAAGCTCGCCCAGGTCGTGGCGCACACCGCCGTTGATCTCGTGATCTACGATCCTGTGGCCACCACCGAGGACGGCAAGCCCATCCGCATCGTCCGCCGTACCGAGACCAACCTCGGCGACCTCTGCGCCGACGCTTACCTCGACCAGTCCGGTGAGGCCGACATCGCCTTCGCCAACGGTGGCGGCATCCGCGTTCCCATCGCCATGGGCGACATCACCATGAACGACATCCTCAAGGTCTTCCCCTTCGGCAACAGCCTGACCGTCATCGAGGTCACCGGCCAGCAGGTGCTTGACGCGCTGGAGTGGTCCGTGCACGCGGAGCCGGGCGAGTTCGGCGGCTTCAACCACGTCGCGGGCATGACCTTCGAGTTCGACCCCAACATCCCCAGCCCCTGCACCTCTGATGACAACGGCTTCTTCACCGGCATCCCCGAGGGTGCTGAGCGCCGCGTGCGCAACGTGCTCGTCGCCGGTGAGCCCATCGACCCGAACGCCACCTACAAGCTCGCTTCCCACGACTACCAGCTCCTCAACAACGGCGACGGCTACACCATGTACGACGGCGCCAAGGTGCTGCAGGAGTCTGTGAAGCTCGACAACCAGCTTCTGCTTGACTACATCGTCGATACCCTCGGCGGCGTCATCGGCGAAGAGTACGCCGATCCCTACGGCCAGGGCCGCATCGTCGCAGTCGGCTGAACCGAGTGTTGAGCCGTGAGTTTTGAGGAGTACGCAAATTCAAAACTCGGCTATCTGAAGCATAACAAAAAAGGATGTGACGAAAGTCACATCCTTTTTTATTATCGCGGACAAGCAATGCTCGTCCCTGCGCCGAAGACTGAAGACTGAAAACTGAAGACTGAAGACTGAAAACTGAAGAATAAAGGTGTCCCCTTCGGGGGACACCTTAACTATTCACTCTTCTCTTTTCACTCTTCACTGACCGCTGACCGCTTCATCCCCTGTTGCGCATCACGGTCTTCATGCGAAGAGAGTGGTCGAGGATGCTCTTTCTCAGACGCAGGTTCTTCGGTGTGACCTCGAGCAGCTCGTCGTCCGCGAGAAACTCCAGGCACTGCTCCAGGCTCAGAATGCGCGGCGGCACGAGGCGCAGCGCTTCGTCCGAGCCGGAGGCGCGGGTGTTCGTCAGATGCTTCGTGCGGCAGACATTCACCGGCACGTCGTCGGACTTGGGGCAGACGCCCACCACCATACCGGCATAGACCTTGGTGCCGGGGGTGATGAACATGGCGCCGCGCTCCTGCGCGTTCCAGATGCCGTAGGCCACGGCCTCGCCGGTCTCAAAGGCGATCAGAGAGCCGGTGCTGCGCCGCGCGATCTCGCCCTTGTAGGGCTCGTAGCGGTCAAACACGGAGGCCAGGATGCCCTCGCCCTTGGTGTCGGTCAAAAACTCGTTGCGGTAGCCGAAGAGGCCGCGGGAGGGCACGAGGAACTCCAGCTTCATGCGGCTGCCCACGGGCGTCATCTCGATGAACTCGCCCTTGCGCGCGCCGAGCTTTTCCATCACGGAGCCCATGGAGTCCTGCGGCACGTCCACCACGACGCGCTCGATCGGCTCGCACTTCCTGCCGTCGATCTCCCGGTACAGCACGCGCGGGGGAGAGACCTGGAACTCATAGCCCTCGCGGCGCATGGTCTCGATGAGGATGGAGAGGCTCATCTCGCCGCGCCCGGCGACGTTGAAGCTGTCGGTGCTGTCGGGCACCTCGCTCACGCGCAGGGACACGTCCTTGAGCGTCTCGCGCATGAGGCGGTCGCGGATCTGGCGGGAGGTGACGAACTTGCCCTCGCGCCCGGCGAAGGGGCTGTCGTTGACGGAGAAGGTCATCTCCAGCGTGGGCGCGCTGATCTTCACGAAGGGCAGCGGCTCGGCAAAGCCCTTGGCGCAGATCGTGTCGCCGATGGTGATGTCGCCGATGCCGGAGAGGCAGATGATGTTGCCCGCCGTCGCCTCGGTGACCGCGGTCTTGCCGAGGCCTTCAAACTGGTAGAGGGACACCGCCTTCGCCTTCTTCGGCGCGGCGTCGGGATCATGGTAGTTGCACACCGCGATCTCCTGATTTTGATGCAGCGTGCCGCGCTCGATGCGGCCGATGGCCATGCGGCCCACGAACTCGTTGTAGTCGATGGACGAGACGAGCATCTGGAACGGCGCGTCCACGTCCGCCTCCGGCGCGGGGATGTATTCGAGGATGGTGTCAAACAGCGGCTTCAAATCCTTGCCCGGCACCTCGGGGGAGGTGGAGGCGGTGCCGTTTCTGCCGGAGCAGAACAGCATCGGGCTGTCCAGCTGCTCGGACGTGGCGTCGAGGTCCATCAGCAGTTCCAGCGCCTCGTCCACGACCTCGTACACGCGCTGGTCGGGACGGTCGATCTTGTTGACGACGACGATCACGCGATGGCCCAGCTCCAACGCGCGGGAGAGCACGAAGCGGGTCTGCGGCATCGGACCCTCGGCGGCGTCCACCAGCAGGATGACGCCGTTGACCATCTTCAAAATGCGCT